>CAYFJI010000053.1:0-13295 GCA_964343365.1 uncultured Acidiferrobacteraceae bacterium | reverse complement strand
TCAGATATTTTCGAGTCTTATTGTGGCGCAATTATTGCGACTATAGCAATTGCATCAACTCTTTCTCTGGACCTAATTGACTCTTTGGCAGGCGGAAGCCAAAGTAAGTTGATGTTTCTGCCCTTAGCTCTCGCATCAATTGGAATTGTTTGCTCATTGGCTGGTATTTTGTTGGTCAGAATGGCGTCTAGAAAGAAACCAGCAAATGCCCTTCGAACTGGAACAATGGGAGCTTCGATTATCTTTATCGTTGCTGCTTTAGTATTGATTTGGCGCTTTGATCTAGATATTAGTATCTGGGGCGCAGTATTAGTTGGTGCGTTGGGCGGTATAGTCATTGGATTAGTCACAGAATACTACACAGCAGGCAGTCCTGTTAGAAAAATCGCAGGAAGCGGTGAAACGGGCCCAGCGACAGTTATGATTAGTGGACTAGCAGTTGGTATGCAATCTGTTGTCATTCCAGTTTTGATGATCTGTGTCATCATTCTTGTCTCAAGTTGGTTATCAGGCTTATATGGTGTAGGGATCGCTGCAGTAGGGATGCTTGCTACAGTGGGCATTACGATGGCGATCGATGCTTATGGTCCAGTTGCTGATAATGCCGGCGGCATTGCAGAAATGGCAGGATTAGGCGAGGAGGTAAGAGAAATTACCGATACTTTGGATGAGCTTGGTAATACTACCGCCGCAATCGGAAAGGGATTTGCTATCGGAGCCGCAGCTTTAGCCGCACTAGCAATCATTTCAGCCTATATTGAGACAGTAACTCATCATGTACCAGGTTTTAGCCTCGAAATTAGTGACCCAATAGTGCTGGCTGGAATGTTTTTAGGAGCAATTTTTCCATTCTTAGTGTCTAGCATTACAATGAATGCTGTGGGTGATGCAGCATTTGATATGATCCGAGAAATTCGAAGACAGTTTAAGGAAATCCCGGGTTTACTTGATGGAACAGCTGAACCCGATACAGCACGATGTGTGGATATCGCGACAACAGCTGCCCTAAAGCGAATGATTTTGCCAGGTGTCTTAGCTGTACTAGCGCCAGTTGTAGTGGGCCTCGGATTAGGTCCAGCTGCTCTTGGTGGAATGTTGGGAGGTGCGCTTTTAGGTTGTGTCTTGTTAGCGCTCATGATGGCTAATGCCGGTGGTGCTTGGGATAATGCGAAAAAATATGTCGAGAAAGGTAACCTTGGTGGCAAAGGATCCGAAACTCATAAAGCAACAGTGGTGGGTGACACCGTTGGCGATCCATTTAAAGACACATCAGGTCCTTCGATGAACATCTTGATAAATGTCATGGCCATTGTAAGTTTGGTAATTGCTCCACTGCTTGGTTGAGTTGGAGTGATTAATTTTTACAGTAAATTGGCGAAAAAAACGACACTATATCGCCTGCTTTCTTAGCATAGTAAGCGATATCATGAGGTATGTTCGTGGTTATAAGGATACGCTTTTTGGCTGTTTTTTTGGAGTCCGGCTTTTCATTAGTTACTATAGGCATGCGTTTCGTAGGAAAAGCTTACGGAAGTCGTTTCATTTGCCCGGTATTAATTTTGACCATTATCAGCATCATCGGCGCGTTCAGGGTACTTTAATATTTGTTCACGGGATGTCTAAGTTAGGCAAGGATGATCCTAGGGTGATTAAGTTAGCTGAGTCGATTGCACGTACAGGATATCGCGTCATTGTTCCAGATTTTCCATCAATCCGCTCGTTAGAGATTTATAAAGGCCAAGAAGACGAAGTTTTTTCGAGACTGGAGTTATTGTGCGAGGATAAAAAATTTGTATCTGACAAGTTTTTCCTAATGGCTGTTTCATTTTCTTCTGTTTTCGCTTTTCATGCTGCATGCCATACACGCTTAGCGAAGCGTATTGCGGGATTATGTTTGATTGGAGGTTATTTCAGTATCGATACGGTCCTTTCATTTATTACTCAATCAAACAGATCGGATGTTTATGGGCGCTTATTAATCTTGAAAAATTATTATAAGCAATTAATGCCTGAGAAAATCGAACACCAATCAATTTTAGAACGATGTTTGTTGGAAAATGATAAAGAGGATAGATCTTGGAACCCTGACGTGTCTCTTGATCAATCAAACTTTGTGGAGTATGAGATTTATTGCGCATTAACAAAAGACGATGTACGTGAGAATATTGTTGATAATGTTAGAGGTGTTATTGAGCAAGCATGGAGTGAATATAAGTTGAGAATAGATTCGTTTCAAAGTAATGTGCCGGTCTTATTAATTCATGGAAGGAATGATCGCATCATTCCATCGGGAGAATCAAAAAGATTAATGCGCCAACTTGTAGAGAGAAAAGTTCCAGTCTATTTATGTGTCACCGATTATTTAGATCATGCCAATGGTGTTTTTCACCCGACTCTTGTCGGGGAGTTGCTACATTTGTTGCGAGGATTCACATGGCTTTTGAGATAATAGGCGTTTTATAGCCACATTGAATTCCTGAAAAAAGGGCGCTGTAAAGCGCCCTTTCCATTTCAACCTCTGATCCAGAATTACAAAAAGCTGGTTACCGCAGCCATAATGACGGTAAGCACAATGCTGGATGTGATGACCGCCTTTACTGATTGTAAAGTGCTATTCATTTTCCCCCAAATAGCGTTAGCTTCAATGATAGCAACGATGATTAATCCGACCACTAGTCCAGTCGTGCTGACCGCACTCTCGCTATAGAATCCTCCAGTCGCACTCGCACTTGTGCCATGAGCAGATGCAACCATAAAGTACAGCATTGGTAGAGAGAGCAGAGTATTGGTTCTTGATGCTAGAGCTGCTTTGGGGGCTGCTTTAGCTTTATCACCTTCAGAAAGACCGATGACGATTTTTTGGTTTGGCCAGATAATTCCCCAAACGTTCAACATCATTATCGTGCCCATCACTGCTCCAAAAGTTATCGCAAGATTGAGTCGGTTAGTAATAAACCAAAGAAGAATTAGGCCCGTGATAAATGTGAAGAAAGCAGCCCAGCGAAACCACCATAGAGCGCGCGGCGCTAATTTCTTCATTACATCAGCTTTCGCTGAATCTTCAGCTTCTTTGACATATTCTGTCTGTACAAAATTGAAATAGTAGAGGAGTCCAATCCATGCGACGCCAAAGACAATATGACCCCAGCGAAAGATTACGTCCATCATTTTTTTAGTTCCCCCTCGAGAGTTTGTTAAAAAATAGCCGAGATCCTCGGCTCGCTCACAACCTGCTGTATCCTTACTTAATCAAGTATCAACATAACACCATTAAGACGGACGCATATAGTCTAATGGAGTAGCTAGCGTTCCAGCAAGGTTGGCGTATATCTAAGTTCGAATTCCATATCCTCGATGAAGCAGTGAAAGATTGATGGTAAAGAGCGTAATAATGAAAATGAGAACAATTAAGTAGGAAATCCATAGAGAAATGTCAGAAATTCCAAGAAATCCGAAGCGAAAAGCATTGATCATGTATAGGATTGGGTTGCCCATTGAAATATTTTGCCAGAAACCAGGGAGCATATTAATTGAATAGAAGATTCCCCCGAGGTACGTTAGTGGTGTTAGCACAAACGTTGGGACGATAGATACGTCATCGAAACTTTTTGCAAAAACGGCATTTGTAAACCCACCAAGTGAAAACAGAACAGAAGTCAAAATTACAACACTCATCAATACTCCCGGATTATGAATTCTCATATCGCTGAACAAGAGTGATACGATGGTAACGATCAGTCCAACAATAATACCACGCGCAACACCACCCATCGTGTAACCAAGAAGAATTACATAGTTAGGTGTTGGTGAGACTAGTATTTCTTCGATAGAATTTTGAAATTTGGCACCAAAAAATGACGAGACTACATTAGCGTAAGAGCTTGTAATCACTTGCATCAGAATGATGCCTGGAACAATGAAATCAATATAATCAAAACCGTCCATAAGACCAATTCGTGGCCCAATTAAATTCCCAAATATAACGAAGTAAAGAAAGGTTGTTATCACTGGTGGCAATATAGTTTGCTGCCAGATGCGGAGAAATCTTGTAAATTCTTTGTTTACGATTGTAGAAAAAGCAACGAGTTGTTCTCTGGTGGTCATATAAATATTTGCTTATAGATGATTTTTTTGATCCACTATATTCATGAAAAGCTGTTCCAGCCTGTTGGATTTGTTTCGCATACTTCGAACATAAATACCTCTATTTGATAATTCCTTGTATAGATAATTGATATTTTGGGCTTCAGGGAGCTCGACCTCAAGCGTATAACTATCTATTTGAGTTATCCCAATATCGAGATCTAATGGTGTGTGGTTAATCGGATTCTCTAAATCCAAGACGAATGTTTCCAAGGGGACTTGTCTTAAGAGTGAACGCATAGACCTATTTTCAACAATATAACCCTGATCAATAATGGCAATGTTACGACACAGCTTTTCAGCTTCTTCTAGGTAGTGCGTAGTAAGAATTATCGTGGTTCCTTCAGCATTAATCTGCCTTAGGAACGCCCACATTGAATGCCTAATCTCTATATCTACACCAGCTGTAGGTTCATCAAGAATTAGTACCCGCGGTTCATGCACTAATGATCGAGCGATCATTAGTCGTCGTTTCATGCCTCCAGAAAGCTCACGCGCGCGTTCATCACGCTTACTCCACAAGCCCATTTGAGACAGATATTTTTCAGCTCTTTGCGTGGCTAATTGTTTTGGTATCCCATAGTAACCAGCTTGATTTACCAGAATTTGCCATGGGGTTTCAAAAACATTGAAATTGAATTCTTGAGGGACAACACCCAAAAAGGATTTTGCTGTTTGAAAGTCACTCTCAATGTCAATGTTATTTATTTTTACAACACCGCTCGTTTTGTTAATAAGTGAGCTCATTATGCCAATCACGGTTGACTTTCCAGCGCCATTTGGGCCTAGTAACGCAAAGAAGTCACCTTCTTTTACTTGTAGATCGATGCCTTTAAGGGCATGAGTTCCATTTTTATAAATCTTCGTTAGAGATATAATTTCTAGAGCAGGGGTCAATTTAAATGATAGTTCAATTGTTGAGTGAAATTGTGATATCTTGGTATCAGTGATTTAAGACAGATTTTTTAAAAAGATCTTTAAAACGAAAATCAGGGTCATATCGACGCTTCAATTCGTGGTAAGTTTTTCCATTATAGTGCGACCAGAAATCATCTTCCGAATAATATGAGCTGGAATAGAGTGATTTTTTGCCCTCTAAATCGGCGACCATTTGCTCTATTTTTTTGTTGTAATGTCCTTCAGGCAATTTTTTTCGTCCACGAATAACATCCCAGAAGCCAAAATTTACATAAAGTTTTTCGGGATCCATTTGAAATAAGGGAAAATTGTTTTTTTTCAGCCGATGTTTTACGGGACAAATCCAGATAGGGTTCAGTCCTATTTCTTTATGGAAAAAATCAAGAAATTTTGCTGCATTGTGGATGGGGATATCGACATCTTGAATTACAGATTCTGTGTGGTAACCAAGCCAATGATTTAAAGTGCGAGTGAGTCCGGCCTTCGTATTCCAGCGCATGACTTTCTGATAGGTGATTGAATTCAGTCGTTTACGACCCAATATGCATCGTATGATGAGGTTTTGGACAAATAGATTCTTCGAGCACCAAAACCAATCAGTATCCCATCGCCACAGATAATCATGAGTCGACAAATAATCTTCTTTTCGATTTCGTATGGATTTGAAATAGATATCGAGAAAAGTATAGTCGCTTGTATACGGAGCTTCATCAACAAATTCGCCAACGGTAATGTAATGACGGTTAGCATCAAAGACGGTTCCATCCACAAAATCAAATTTTTTGTTGCAGGCTTCTTCAATTTTGCTAAAGAATTCTAGTGCATTAGAAATTCCTATATGGGTCAATTTCACGTACGGTTTTATCGGTATACCTTTGGTTTTGAGTTTTAGGATGTAGCCTAATGTTCCATACGAATTGGGCAACCCGAAGAACAGATCCCGATGTTCGTTGTGTGGAGTACATGTCACAATTTTGTCATTAGCTAGCAGTACATCCATTTCAGAGACTGTTTCATGCACAAGACCATAATGGAATGAAGAGGATTCGATACCGATCCCAGAAATCGCACCTCCAATTGTGATCGACTTCAATTGTGGCACCACGGCAGGTATTAATCCTTTTGGTAATGAAGCATTTACTATTTGTTCATATGTCGCCATTCCCTCTACTTCAATTAGTTTGGAATTCTGATCGACACTTAAAACTTTGTTGAAGCTTTTTACATCTAACAGCCTTTTCGGCTTTAAATCACGTGAGCGGAAGAGATTAGAAGTTGTTTTTTCAAGCCGAATAGATTCCGAACCAATCTTTTTTAACTGACCATAAAGGAGTTCACGTTTCTTTTGATGATCGTATATTGCTTCGTTTTTTTTCATATGGGTAAAGCCAACTAATCTTTAGAATCCAGCAGCATATCCATCCTTTCGTGGGTCCGAACCAGCTACATAGATATCACCCTTTTTTAAAATGATCTGTCCACCTCCAAACAAGCCCACAGGCGCATTTTTTGTGAAGTTATGCCCCCTGTCTGTAAGTTCTGATCCTAGGTGTTCTAGATCAGGCTCTAGATAAACTGATAAATCTTCCGCTACATGCCAACGAGGCGCATCAAGCGCTTGTTGTGGTGATTGCCCTTGATAACATATTTTAAGGAGTACTTGAACATGTCCTTGTGGTTGCATATGTTTTCCCATTACACCAAACGCCATAAATGGTTGATCGGCTCTGGTAGCAAATGCGGGGATGATGGTATGAAAAGGTCGTTTGTTTCCGCTCACCTGGTTCGGATGGCCGTTTTCAAGTTTGAATCCAGATCCACGGCTTTGTAGGCTGATCCCTGTGCCTGGAATTACTATTCCAGAGCCAAAGCCTTCATAATTCGATTGAATATATGAGACTAATACACCTGATTCATCTGCAGCACAAAGGTATACTGTGCCACGGTCAGCAGAGATTTTGGTTTTTGGGAAGTTAGCTTGATTAAGTCTAATTTCGGATGCGCGTAGTTTTATGTATTCAGGATCCAGAAAACTTTTGATGTGTATATCCATAGCGTCTGGATCAGCTATATGTTGATGAGCTTCGGCAAACCCTACTTTCATTGCCTCAATTTGTAGATGAATACTGTCTACGGAATCTCTTGGATATTGATCGATTTGCAAATAATCAAGTATTCCGAGAGCAACCAGAGCAGCGAGTCCTTGGCCATTTGGAGGAATTTCATGTATCAAGAGATCTCCAAATCCGTGAGAAATGCAATCTACCCAGGCTCCTTTGTGTTGTGATAGATCATCTAGGGTTATTGATCCCCCATCAGCCCTAGATGCGTTCGCAATTAGTGTTGCTAAGTGTCCTCTATAGAAGCTATCGCCTTTAGTTTTAGCGATTTCTGCTAGTGTTTCAGCCTGTTGTGGGCAAAGAAATTTTTCGCCTGCCAGTGGGGCACGACCATCAGGAAGAAATGTTCGACAAAATTCAGGAAAGTCTTTGTAGGTCTCTACAGCAGATGCCCAGCTGTTAGCTATTATGGGGCTCACTGGAAATCCTTCGGATGCATAACGAATAGCAGGCTTGAATAATTGTTCAAAGTCAATTTTTCCAAAACGATCCGAGAGCTGTACCCAAGTATCAACTGCGCCTGGTATCGTAACGCAGTCCCAGCCGAGGGTGGGCATGCGGTCAAGTCCTTTAAATCGTTCTGGCGTCCATCCCATCGGAGACCGTCCAGAACCATTGAAGCCATGTAGTTTTGAGCCATCCCATATGACACTGAAGGCATCACTTCCAATTCCATTAGAAACTGGTTCTACCACGGTCAGTGTGATGGCGCTGGCCAATATCGCATCAACAGCATTACCTCCTTTTTGGAGCATCTCAATGCCAGCCTGAGTTGCAAGTGGTTGAGAAGTTGCAACGATGTTACGAGCAAAAACATCGGATCGTTGTGATGAATAGAGACTAGAACTGCCTGGTGATAAGTGCATTTTAATAGTTTTATTTGTTGCAGTACTTACAAAGTGTATCACCGCTGAGTTTGGGTGGGTGAATTAGGTTGGTAATTGTTTAAAAAAAAGGGGGTGTTGTTCGTATCATTGGATTACAGGAGCATCTTTATGTAATTCAAGCTCGTATGCAGCAGAGATAAGAGCTCTTGTGTAGGCAGTTTTTGGTTGATTGAAAATAGCTTCTGCTGAGCCATGCTCTATTACTTTCCCAGAATTAAGGACGATTATATTGTCGCTGAGTGCTCGGACCACTTTAAGGTCGTGGCTAATAAACAGATAGGATAGATTCCTTGTTTCCTGAAGTTTTAAAAGTAGATCAATAATTTGAGATTGAACCGTCCGATCCAAAGCTGATGTAGGTTCATCTAAGACTAGCAGGCTTGGTTTTAGTATGATGGCTCTTGCTAGCGCAATACGCTGACGCTGTCCTCCCGAGAATTCATGGGGATATCGATGTCGGCTATTCGGGTCTAAACCGACTTCAAGCAATGCTTCAATCAACCGAACTTCGCGGTCTTCAGTTGTACCTACATTATGAGCAATTAGACCTTCTTGAATTATTTGTTCGATAGACATGCGGGGACTCAAGCTACCATATGGATCCTGAAATACCATTTGTAAGTTTCGTCTTAAGTTTTTTATTTCATAGCTTTTTCGGTTTTGTATAGATTCTCCATTAAAACTAATTAATCCCTTGCTCGCTATAAGGCGAACTAGCGCCAATGCTAAAGTGCTTTTACCAGACCCACTTTCGCCAACTATTCCAAGAGTTTCTCCGGAGTTTAACGATAAAGTTACATCATCAACGGCTTTTACATAGCCAAAGGTTCGCCTAAAAATTCCTTTTTGTATTGGGAACCAAACCTTTATTTTTTCTCCCTTAAGTATTTCTGATTGATTAATTTTGAGTTTAGGCGATTTAATGGGGGGCTCGCACTCGATGAGTTGACGAGTATATGAATTCTTCGGTCTATTCAGTATAGTTTCTGTACAACCGTGTTCAACTATTTGACCATTAGCCATGACGTAGACTCTATCACTGATTTTTTTTACTACATCTAAATCGTGGGTGATTAACAATATCGCCATTTTCAATTGTTGTTGAAGATCTTTTAATAGAGCTAAGATTTGCGCCTGAATAGTGACATCAACGGCTGTAGTTGGCTCATCTGCTATTAGAATTTGTGGTGTATGTGCAAGCGCCATTGCAAGCATGACTCTCTGTCTCTGACCACCAGATAATTGATGGGGATATGCTAGAAGTTTTTGTTTGGGATCTTGGATGCGCACTAAATCAAGTAATTCTAGTGATCTCTTCTTTGCTTGATCACGAGTCATTTTTTTATGAATAATTAAGGTTTCGCTTAATTGTTTTAGAATAGTGTGAAGTGGGTTAAGAGCCGTCATAGGCTCTTGAAATATCATACTGATATTATTACCACGCACTTTCTGTACGACGCTATTGTCAGCACTCAATAATTCCTTGTTATTGAAGTGAATGCTACCATTTGGGTGATAAGCCAATGGGTAAGGTAATAGCCCTAGAACTGATAAAGCAGTTACTGTTTTTCCAGAACCGCTTTCTCCGACCAGCGCTACCGTTTCTCCTTCATGAATATCAAGAAAAACGTTTCGCACCGCCTTAAATTCACCTTGAGGCATAATAAAATTCACTGACAAATTTTTGATCGAAAGCATAGGCTGATCAGCTAACTATTTTCCGAGGATCAAATGCGTCTCTTACGGCTTCGCCTATAAATATTAAGAGCGTAAGAATCAGACCAATTACAAAAAACCCTGTTAAGCCTAACCATGGTGCATGCAAGTTAGCTTTGCCTTGAGCTAATAGCTCCCCAAGGGAAGCCGAACCTGGAGGTAAGCCAAAGCCGAGATAATCTAGGCCAGTAAGCGCAGTAACAGATCCAGCTAGAGTGAATGGCATGAAAGTTAAAGTTGCGACCATAGCATTTGGCAGGATATGACGAAACATGATCGTCCAGTTATTAACTCCGAGGCCGCGCGCTGCTCGGACAAATTCTAAGTTTCTTGCTCGAAGAAATTCGGCACGAACAACGCCTACAAATCCCATCCAAGAAAAAAGTAACAGTAGGGCTAGTAGCCACCAAAAATTTGGTTGGATTACACTTGATAGGATTATGAGTAAGTATAACGTCGGCATGCTTGACCATACTTCGATGAATCTTTGAAAAAGTAGATCAATCCAACCTCCGAAATACCCTTGAATAGCGGCTGAAGTGACTCCAACAATAGCGCTTAGTATGGTCAGTGTAAAGCCAAATAGTACTGAAATACGAAATCCATAGATTACTCTTGCTAGAACATCGCGGGCTTGATCATCAGTTCCCAAAAGGTTTTTTCTGTCGGGTGGAGATGGTGCTGGTCCAGCTAGATCCCAGGCAACTGTTTTATGGTGATAACGAATCGCTGGCCAAATCATCCATCCATTTTTTGTAATAAGTTCTTGTACGAAGGGGTCATTGTAGTCTGCCTCAGTAGTAAATACGCCACCGAATTCAGTTTCTGGAAATGCCTTAAAGATGGGAAAATAGAGATTTTGCTCATGGTAGATGATCAGTGGCTTGTCGTTGGCCACGAATTCGGCAAAGAGAGAAACAAAAAATAATATCATGAAGATCCATAATGACCACCAACCTCTTCGATTTGAGCGGAATATTTGCAATCTGCGAACGGTGATCGGTGTGATTTTCATAATGTTAAAAGGTTATCTTTAGACTTCACGACTTTCGAAATCAATGCGTGGGTCAATGATCATGTACATCAGGTCACCGATTAGACCCATGATTAGGCCAAGAAGTGAGAAAAAGTATAGTGAACCAAACATCACCGGGTAATCACGATTGAGTGCTGCTTCAAAACCAAGTAGCCCAAGACCATCCAGTGAAAATATGATTTCGATGAAAAGTGAGCCAGTAAAGAGAACGCCGACAAAAGCTGCAGGGAATCCAGCTATAACGAGTAACATTGCATTTCGAAATACATGGCTATATAGAATCCGTTTTTCGCTAAGTCCTTTGGCCCTAGCAGTTAAAACGTATTGAAGTTTTATTTGGTCGAGGAAAGAGTTTTTGGTTAGCATAGCTAATCCAGCGAAACCTCCAATAGTCATCGCGATAATCGGAAGAGTTAAATGCCAAAAGTAATCACGAATTTTTCCAATCGTACTTAGTTCTTTCCAATTTTCTGATGTGAGTCGAGCAAGAGGAAACCATTCGAAAGGATTGCCGCTAGCAAATAATAT
This sequence comes from uncultured Acidiferrobacteraceae bacterium, assembly GCA_964343365.1. GTDB lineage: Bacteria > Pseudomonadota > Gammaproteobacteria > Arenicellales > UBA868 > CAJXWH01. The sequence goes on along the minus strand of CAYFJI010000053.1, from coordinate 1,947 downwards.
GAGCAGAAATATAGCAAAAAGGAATCCGGGTATCGCATATGCTATGAAGATTAATATACTAGTCCAAATATCAAAACGACTACCATCTTTCGCTGCCTTAGCTATTCCGAGTGGTATTGATATCAAATAAACTAGCAATGTAGTCCACAGGCCAAGTGATATTGATACAGGCATTTTGTCTAAGACAAGGTCTGTTACCTTTCTATCTCTATAGTAACTTTCACCGAAGTCGAATAGTAGGTATTGTCGCATCATTTTGAAAAATCGTTGATGCAAAGGTTTATCAAATCCAAATTGTTTTTCTAGTTCTAGTATGAAAGCTGGATCGAGTCCCTGTGCTCCTCTATATTTGCTATTTCCTCCATCAAAATCTTGTGCCACAAAGTCACCGCCGTCAGAACGGGTAACCCGTTCTGTCATGGTATTTCCTATGCCCGCTAAGTTTGCAAGAATTTGTTCGACTGGCCCGCCAGGAGCTACTTGGATAACAAAAAAATTCACAATCATGATCGCAAGTAGCGTAGGGATCATTAGCAGAAGACGTCGAAAGATGTATGCTGTCATAGATAATTGGGATCAACTATAGTAACTAGAGATACAACAAGTCTGAGCGGAAAGTAAAAACTACAACGATGCAATTGAACGATTATTGACGAGCATCCTCAAGTGCTTTAGCTTTGTTTTCGTCATACCACCAGCGACCAGTCATTACACCAGTTCGTAGCGCTTTATCAGGTCGAGAAAATTTGTCCCAGTATAAAATTCGATCTGCTCGAATATGCCACTGTGGTATAACATAAAATCCCCAAAGCAAGACTCTGTCGAGAGCTCTCGTTCTAATATTTAGCTCTTCTCGTGAATCAGACCTTACTAACAGCTCAATTAGTTCATCGACTACTCGGTTTTTTATGCCTGATAGATTTCGACTGCCGTTTTGATCTGCGGCATCCATACCCCAATAACCTCTTTGTTCGTTACCAGGTGTGTCACTTTGGCCCCAGGTATAAACAACCATATCAAAGTCCTTTGCACGCAGTCGGTTTATGTATTGCGTCTGATCCACCAGTCGTATGTTGGCTTCTACGCCTAGTTGCTCTAGATTACTAATGAAGGGCAGCACAATTCTCTCAAAAGCAGGACTATAGAGCAGTATTTCAAATTTAAGAGGTTCACCGCTGATAGTGTTTATCAGTTTAAGGTCCCGTATTCTCCAGCCGGCTTGCTCTAAAAGACGACCGGCTACTCTAAGATTGCTTCTTGGTCGTCCACTTCCATCTGTGGTTGGCATCAAAAATTCTGTCGTAAAAAGTTTTTCTGGCAATTGCTTGCGGTACGGTTCGAGTAAAGCCAGTTCTTCACCTATTGGGATCCCTGACGAGGCTTGGTCAGAATTTGAAAAGAAACTATTGGTGCGGGTATACTGACCATTAAATAAGGTGCGATTTGACCATTCAAAATCAAACGCATATCCAAGAGCTTCTCGCACCTGAGGATCCTTGAAAATTTCTCGTCTTGTATTAAAAACAAAACCTTGCATGCCAGTTGGGTTTTGATGTGGGAACATTTCTTTCTTCAAGAACCCTTGGTCTACATCATCTACGTTGTAATCTTCGGCCCATGCCTTAGATTGATTTTCTGCTCGAAAGTCAATATCGCCAGCTTTTAGCGCCAAGCGAAGCGACGTTGCATCGAGGAAGAAGTCAGTTCGAATTTCATCGAAGTTATTTTGGCCTTGGTTAACCGCTAGATCTTTGCCCCAATAATCATCAACTCGTTCTTGTATAACATATCTGCCGGCTTCGAATTCTTTGATTCGATATGGGCCACTTCCTAGTGGTGGGTCAAGAGTGGTTTCCGAAAAGTCTCGATCAGCCCAATAATGTTTTGGCAATATGGGAAGCTGGCCCATTATCATGGGTAATTCACGGTTTCCAGCTTCCTTGAAAT
>CAYFJI010000052.1:0-13355 GCA_964343365.1 uncultured Acidiferrobacteraceae bacterium | reverse complement strand
TAGGAAAAATTGTTCAAATGCTTTACCAGCTCGCTCAACCGATTCTTCATCAATATCGAGATGCGTCACTAATCGGAGAGGATAATCATCCACACTAATTAGAATTTGTTTTTCTAGAAGGAATCGTTTTAGAGGATTTAATAAATGTTTAGGCATTTCTATCCATACCATATTGGTTCTATTGGGTTCATTTTCAATTGTTATTCCATCAATTTGATTGAGATACTTTGCCAGTAAGGCAGCATGATAATGGTCTTCCTCTAAGCGTTGTATATGATTCGTTAAAGCATAAATTCCAGCAGCTGCTAGAACTCCGGCTTGTCGCCACCCGCCACCCAGCATCTTCCTCCATCGGCGAGCTTTTGCAATCAATTCGTATGATCCGCATAAGACTGATCCAATTGGTGCACCTAATCCTTTGGATAGGCAAATGGACACAGAGTCAAAATGTTTGGATATGGTTTGTACTTCCGTTTTCTGCTGCACTACAGCATTAAATAATCTGGCTCCGTCTAAATGGAGAGCGAGTCCATTAGCTTGCGTTACGTGCGAGACTTTTTCGATATATTGAAGCGGCAAAGGTTTTCCATGCCAAGTGTTTTCTAAGCAAACTAGACGGGTTTGGGCGAAATGAAAATCGTCAGGTTTGATTAATGAGTTGATTTTTTCGATCGAAAGAGTTCCGTCAAGCTCATTCGGTATTGGTTGTGGTTGAATGCTGGCCAAAATAGCACCACCACCGCCTTCTTCAAGATAACAGTGAGCGTCTTGCCCGGCTATGTATTCATCACCTCGCTGGCAATGGCTGAATAGTGCAATCAGATTACTTTGTGTACCGCTGCTGACAAATAAACTAGCATCCATTTGTAAAAGTTCAGCGGCTGTTTGCTCTAGTCTATTAATGGTTGGATCGTCTCCATAGACATCATCCCCAACTTCTGCATCTTTCATTGCAAGTTTCATTGCCTGTACTGGTCGGGTTACGGTATCACTTCTTAGATCAATGAATTTCTGCATATAAATTTTTTCCGACAGTTAATTATTGATGGGCATTTGAATTTGATATATATGACAAGGTTAAGAATTTTTTACAGTTCATGGACTAAAAAGTCGACCAGTGGTATTTAGTAATAGTCAGTGGTATGTTACCCAATTTAAAACCAACATAAAACCATAGAGTATAGAGGAGTTACTGATGATCAAAGTAGGTGATTATGTGCCCGATACAAAACTTTTTAGAATGTGTCCAGAAGGTTCTGAGAGCATTTCATCATTAGAATGGTTTTCTGGTATAAATGCAGTTGTTTTTGCTGTTCCAGGTGCTTTTACACCTTTATGTTCTGCGCGACATCTGCCTGGCTATCTAACCAAATCGGCAGAGTTTTTTGCTAAAGGTATTGATAAGATTGCCTGTATTTCAGTCAATGATGTTTATGTAATGCACGCCTGGGGGGAAAATCAAGGAGTTAACAACGAAATCGAGATGTTAGCTGATGGATCAGGTTTGTTTACAAAAGCTGCCGGGTTAGTGTTGGATTTGTCAGATGCGGGATTTGGAATACGTTCTGGACGATATGCGATGTTGGTTCGTGATAGCGTCATTACCAATTTACATATAGAGCAATCGGGAAAATTTGAGGTTAGTGATGCTGAAAGTATGTTGGGAGTAATTTAATTCTAAATTACTGTAGTTTCATTCTTCTAATAGGTTGCGTCTGGCATTTCGGCTTTTCGCGCTCGTATATATTCAGTTAAAGCTTCGTCGATTCCTTCATCAATTTTGGGGGCTTCATATCTTGCTAACATCGCTTTATAAGATTTATTAGATCTGAATACGGCATCGTGCTCCCCTTCATCTCGCCATTGCTCGAAACTGTTGTTATCAGCTATGCTGGATCTATAGAAAGCAGATTCGAAATTTTCTTGAGTATGACTGCATCCTAGGAAATGATTTCCTGGACCTACCTCTCTTAATGCAGACATGGCTTGTCCATTCTCTGATTGATCAATACCGGCAAGAAATGTATTTATCATTCCAGCCTGATCAGTATCTAAAATAAATTTTTCATAGCTCATCGTTAGACCGCCTTCAAGCCATCCGGATGTGTGTAACATAAAATTTACTCCAGCGTACATTGCTGCCTGTAGTGTATTAGCGGACTCATAACTTGCCTGTGCATCTGGAATTTTTGATGCACAAAGTCCGCCTCCGCTTCGAAAAGGCACTCCCAAGCGTCTTGCTAAAGCAGCAGCGATAAAGAGAACCTGTGTTGGTTCTGGGGTTCCAAAAGTAGGCGCGCCAGATTGCATGGAAATTGAACTACTAAAGGTTCCAAAAATTACAGGCGCTCCCGGTTTAGTGAGTTGAATAAAGGTCATGCCCGCTAACGCTTCGGCAAAAATCTGGGTGCAGGTACCTACTACTGTTACTGGTGACATAGCGCCGGAAAGTATGAAAGGTGATATGATGGTTGCTTGATTGTGTTGGGCGTATATTCGAGCTGCTCCTAGCATTGTCGCATCATAGGTCATTGGAGAGTTGGCATTGATTAGGCTAGTCAAAACACAGTTTGTTTTCATGAAGTCGGAACCAAAAACGATTGAAGCTAATTTAATTGTATCTAGTGCTCGTTCAGGAGCTGTAACAGATCCCATAAATGGTTTGTCGCTCCATTTAATATGGCTATAGATCATGTCTAGATGTCGTTTATTTACGGGCACATCTACGGGTTCGCACAGGGTTCCTCCTGAGTGATGTAGAGCTGGAGACATCCAAGCTAACTTTGTAAAATTTTCAAAGTCTTCTATGGTTGCGTATCTTCGTCCATTATCCAAATCTCGAACAAAAGGAGAACCGTAACCAGGAGCCAAAACCATATTGTCGCCACCGATTTTGACACTTCGTTTAGCGTTTCTGGCATGTTGAATGAATTCATGAGGGGCATTGTTTTGGATAATTTCTCGGCACATATCTTTTGGAAAGCGCACTCTCTCACCATCAATCATTGCTCCTGCGGTTTTAAAAAGTTCTAGCGCTTTAGGATCCTCTCGAAACTCAATTCCTATTTCTTCTAGAACTATATCGGCATTGGTTTCAATTAGTGCCAATAGTTCTTCTGAAGCTATATCATATACGGGAATTTTTCTAGTTATATAGGGAGGAGAGGCTAATTCTTGGGGAGGTTTACGGAATTGACGACCTCTTCGGCCACCTGTTTTTGTTCGGCGTGGACGGTTAGTATTCATTGGGTTTTCTCATTTCACATCTTTGATTGTATTTGGTTCAACAGGAAAGTCTGATCACTTCGCGACGGACTTATTGTTGTGAACGTCACAACAATAGGCTTAGCTCATAGTTTTAAAACGTATTCGGTTAATCCACAGGTTTTCCCATAGGGAATTGATTGGACGTATGTTAATTCTCGAAATAGAATAGACGGAGCAACGATTTATTGGTTTGTATGTTGAGGAGATTGTTAATAAATGAAAAGTAGCGCTCGTGTGGTAGTCGTGGGTGGTGGTGTGGTCGGAGTAAGCACCCTCTATCATTTAGCAAAAAAGGGTTGGAGCGATCTAATCTTGTTGGAAAGAAAGGAACTGACCTCAGGATCTACTTGGCATGCCGCAGGTTTGTTACCCCTTTTCAATATGAGCTACTCCGTTGGTCAGATACATAAGTATTCCGTTAATCTATACAGAAAACTTGAACAAGAAGTTGGTCAGGAAGTTGGGTTACGTCAAGTATCCAATATTAGATTGGCTTCCACCCAAGATCGAATGGATGAATACCGTTACTATTGCGGTGTTGCAAAGACAATAGGAGTGAGCGTAAAGTTTCTTACGCCGCATGAAGTCGGTGAGATTTGGCCACTCTGCAACTTAGATGGAATTATTGGTGCAATCCAGCATCCCGATGATGGATATATTCAACCAGCGGATCTCACTCAAGCATTCGCAAATGCTGCACGAAGTTTAGGTGCAACTATTTATCGGAATACAGCAGTTACCGCCATAAAACAAAAAAAGAATAATGAATGGATTGTCGAAACAACTAAGGGTTCTGTAGACTGCGAGCATATTGTAGCTGCTACTGGAAATTTTGCACGACAAACAGGCGCAATGGTTGGTTTAGATGTTCCGGTGATGCCAGTTGAACATCAATTTATCGTGACGGAACCGCATGATCAAATCATAGATCGACAAAAAAAAGGACTGCCAGAAATGGGTGTGCTTCGTGATTCTGATGCTTCTTTTTACATGCGAGAAGAAAACGGAGGATTACTGCTTGGTCCATATGAAAAAGGAGCCCCATGTTGTTATGTCGATGGGCCATCGAACAATTCAGAGTATGAATTGTTCGATGTTGATCTGGATCGGCTAGAGCCACATATCGAGGCAGCGATTAAGCGTGTTCCTATATTTGGAGAAGTGGGTGTAAAAGAGGTATATAACGGCGCTATTTGTTATACCCCTGATGGTAGTCCAATCATAGGACCAGCATGGAATTTGAAAAATTTTTGGTTTAATGAAGGACATAGTTTTGGGATTACAGCAGCAGGAGGCGCTGGGTGGCAGCTTGCAGAATGGATAGTTAATGGTGAACCGACTATTGATATGATGGGAGTTGATCCTCGCCGATTCGGCCCTTATGCCACCAAAGATTATTTGATATCAAAAAATGAGGAAGCATACTCCATGGTTTTCACGGTGCACTATCCGGATGAAGAGCGCCCGGCAGCTCGACCCTTAAAAAAATCTCCTTGCTACGACAAAATGGCAGAGTTGGGTGCGGTTTTCGGGTCAATCTATGGATGGGAGAGGCCTAATTGGTTTGCCCCTAAGGACTATCAGGTTCCCTTTGAGGAATTACATAAGGGAGATACGGTCACAGGAACGAATCATCCGCCTGAAACTGAAAGCGACACTATTAGGGAACGATGGAGCTTTCGTCGCAGTAACTACTTTCCATTCGTTGGCGAAGAATGCTTGCATGTGCACAAAAAAGTTGGATTACTTGATATGTCGGCGTTTTCAAAAACAATTGTTTCAGGGAGTGACGCAGAAAAATGGTTAGGGTCTCTATTTGCTAACACAGTACCAACGAAGAGAGGAAAGATTAATTTATGTCATCTTTTAACTTCCAAAGGGGGTGTCCGTTCTGAATTTACGGTGTATCGGATTGATGATGAACGGTTTTATTTAGTTTCAGCGGGGGTTTTTGATAGACACGATTATGATTACCTCCTTAAGTCAAGATTTGACGGTACAGATGTTAAGATTGAAAGCATCACAGAGAAATGGGGTGTATTTGTTCTAGCTGGACCAGATTCCCGGAGTTTGCTTCAAGATTTGACAGGTAAAAACTTTTCGTCGGATGCATTCCCCTGGCTATCTGGACAAGAGATTAAAATTGGAAAAAGTACAGCGCATGCTATAAGAGTTAATTTTGTTGGTGAATTAGGTTGGGAATTACATCACCCAATAGAAGAACAAAATACGCTATTTGACATGCTCTTTGATGTTGGAAAAAAATATGATTTGAAGCCTTTCGGGATACGGGCTATGGACTCCCTTCGGTTGGAAAAGTCCTATCGATTAATTCCAAGAGAACTTTCAATCGAATATTCTGCGTTAGAGTCGGGTTTAGAGCGTTTTGTGGATCAATCTAAAGGTGATTTCACCGGGAAGGCAGGTCTGCAAGAGTGGCAAAAAAGTGGATTCAAATGGAAATTTGTTACGCTAGAAGTATTTGAAATCGAGGATGCTGACCCTCGTGGATCAGAGCCAATTTATGCAAACTCTGAACTGGTTGGTCGCTGCACCTCTGGAGGTTATGGATGGCGTGTTGAAAAATCATTAGCACTCGGCATGATAGATAGTAAATATTCAGAATTAAACACTTTACTAGAGGTTGAAATCCTTGGGGAACGATTTCCTGCCAAAATTATAGCTGAGTCTCCATTTGACCCCAAGAACGAACGATTAAGAAAATAAAATATCACTAAGATAAAAGTAAAATATCGTGGTGAAAGACAAAAAGGAAACCGCAAGTCTATTATTCTAAGGTGAATTAAGTATGAAAGTTCTAGTAGCAGTTAAGAGAGTCGTTGATGCCAACATTAAGATTAGAGTGAAATCTGATGAAAGCGGTGTAGAACTGGAAAATGTAAAAATGGCGATGAATCCTTTTTGCGAAATTGCAGTGGAAGAAGCGCTTCGTTTTAAGGAAGCAGGTCAGGCAACTGAAATTGTTTTGGTTACGATTGGCGAAGAATCGGCGCAGGAAACTCTGCGCTCGGGTTTGGCAATGGGAGCTGATCGAGGCATATTAGTGAAAACTGATCCCTTTACGGAGCCATTAGGGATTGCAAAATTACTTAAAGGCATAGTAAGCCGTGAAGAACCCAGCATAGTACTGCTCGGAAAGCAAGCAATAGATTCTGATAACAATCAGACTGGCCAGATGCTTGCGGGACTTCTCAATTGGGCTATAGGAGCATTTGTTTCTAATATAGAAATTCTTGAAGATAAATGCGAGGTGGTAAGAGAGGTCGATGGTGGATTAGAAAAAGTATTATTAAAGTTACCAGCTGTAGTAACCGTTGATTTAAGACTCAATGAACCGCGTTATGCTTCTCTTCCGAACATAATGAAGGCAAAAAAGAAGCCGATCGAAACTTTGACGCCCGATGAATTAGGTTTGACCATTGAGCCTAGGTTAAAGACGCTTAAAGTGTTTGAACCACCAGCTCGAAATGAGGGCGTTAAAGTAAAAAGCGCCAGCGAATTGTTGGATAAACTAAAAACCGAAGCAAAGGTTATTTGATAATGAGTGTACTAGTTATTTGTGAGCATGATAACGTTGAGATTAAAGCCTCAACACTGAATACTATTAGTGCTGGCCAAAAAATTACAGATGAAGTGGACTTGTTGTTGGCAGGGCATAACTGCGCCCAACTAGCTGATATTTGTAAAAAAATACAAGGAGTAAAGACGATTTATTTGGCAGATGATATAGCTTATGCCAACGATTTGCCTGAAATTTTGGCTCCTTTGGTCGTCCATTATGCCAAGCGATATAAGTACGTAATGTCATCAGCATCGACATTTGGTAAAAACCTACTTCCCCGCGTATCTGCAATTTTGGATGTACAGCAAATTTCAGACATTAGTGATATCCAATCCGAAAGAGTATTTGTGCGGCCTATATATGCAGGCAATGCAATGTCAGTAGTCGAGTCTTCTGACGAAATTAAGGTCATTACGGTGCGCTCTACTTCTTTTGATCCAGTTCCAATGGATGGAGGCACGGGAACTATAGAGATAATTGATCCTATTTTAGGGGATCCTCTGACAAAGTTTATAGGTCAGGAATTTACTCCAAGTGAGCGACCCGAGCTTACATCTGCAGGTATAGTGATTTCGGGAGGCCGCGGGATGCAAAGTGGAGAAAATTTTTCAATGTTGGAGCGCATTGCAGATAAGCTTGGTGCGGCCGTCGGTGCATCCAGGGCTGCTGTCGATGCAGGTTATGTTCCAAATGATTATCAGGTTGGCCAGACAGGAAAAGTAGTTGCACCACAGTTATATATTGCTGTTGGTATATCAGGCGCTATTCAGCATTTAGCAGGTATGAAGGACTCGAAAGTGATCGTAGCTATCAATAAGGATGAAGATGCCCCTATTTTTCAGATAGCTGACTATGGCTGGGTTGAAGATCTATTTGTAGCAATTCCTGAACTTGATGAAGCGTTGGATGCTGAGTGATTGGAGGCGTCGATAGAAATTTTGTTTCCAGTTTGAAAGGGAAGAGCAAACTCATGATTCAGTGGGGCGAAAACAATGTGCAATATAGTTGACCTCGATTCCAGGGCCAATGTGATATCGCTCGCTAATGGGATTATAGTGGAGGCCGATCAAACCATTTAGCTTTAGACCTACGCGAGAAGTCCATTCATTCATTTCTGAAGGTTTGATAAACCTATCGTATCTGTGAGTTCCTCGGGGCAAAAGACCTAGAACATATTCAGCGCCGATAATCGCTAGCAACCAAGCCCGAGGATTCCGGTTAATTGTTGAAAAAAACAGGGAACCACCTGGTCGAACCAAACGGGCACAGGTAGCAACAATTTCATCTGGCTTAGGTACATGCTCTAGCATTTCCATACACGTCACTACATCGAAAAAATTTTCATGCGTTTCTAGTAAATCTTCAGCTGTACCATGCTTATAGGTGGTGTTTGTATTTTTTTCTTTAGCATGAAGCTTTGCGACCGCAATCGAAGCGGATGCCGCATCGACCCCTACAACATGAGCTTCTTTTTCACTCATTGCTTCTGCCAGAATGCCACCTCCGCATCCTAAATCCAATACCTGCTTGCCACTCAGGGAAATATGTTCTTCGATATAATTAAGTCTGAGAGGATTAATTGCATGAAGAGGCTTAAATGATCCTTCTGGATCCCACCATCGGCTAGCCAATTCTTCGAATTGATCTATTTCTCTATTGTCGACATTTTTCACGGCGAGCTAAATGGCTTAAAGTTTGTATCGGTTTAAAAGGCATTAATTTGCAATATTGTACTAAATTTTGGGTTAACTATTAGAGAAGGTTGAGGCTGTTAACGATAACAGATACCTAAATTTGAATCGCAAGAATGACTACTTAATTTAGAAGAGCTCATTTTTTTGCTAGCGAACCCCGTGTATTATCTAAACACTTGAGAGGCAACAACTTAAAAGATATTTTTATAATGGATATGGTCTAGGAGTTTTAAATATTGTTTCAGCCTATTACAAAAAAAACGGTTTAAGGCCCGATAAATGGATAATACCAAAAAAATCACCCTAAAAATTCAAAAATTGATCCGGGGCCAGTAACATCCATAAGGAAGGGTTTATTGTATCCTTTCCTCAAAGGAAACAATCTTTCCACTAGTTGAATTTTTTGTGGGTTAGGCGTAATCTCAGATAAACATTAAATGCGCGAAAAAAGGAAGACATCTATGTGTGGCATTGCAGGTTTGATGTATCGGAAAGGCAGTCAGGATTTCAAAACTGGTGAGGCTCTGATACGGATGCTTGATGGTTGTCAGCATCGAGGACCAGATTCGACAGGATTCGCTCTTTATTCTCCAGAGCCTTCGGGACGCTTGAAACTCCGTTTCTTCATTGATTCGATGGTTGAACCAGAGGTTGAATCCTTTATCATACCAATTCGGCGGAGACTCATTGAGCTCGGCGCATCGATCGAAGACGAATCCCATGCATGGGATAATTACAATGTGACTATCCACTACGATGGTGATGTTCAAAAATTGTCATATGGATTGGAACAAATTGCCAAAGTTATTTCAATCGGCACTAGTTTAGAGATTGTCAAAGACGTTGGTAGCGCTTACGATGTGGATGATCGTTATCATGTCAACCAATTTCATGGCACACATGGTTTGGGGCATGTACGATTAGCGACAGAAAGTGATGTAAAGCCGGAGGCGTCACATCCATTCTGGGCCACTGGGTTTGCTGATGTCGCAATTGTTCACAACGGACAGATTACCAATTACTGGAAGATGCGCCGTCGCCTGGAGCAGCGTGGTTTTGTATTTACAACAGACAATGACAGTGAACTGATTGCTGTATATCTTGCCGACAAACTAGCAAAAGGAATAAAGCTTCAAGACGCTTTGTCGACATCGATCGATGATCTCGATGGTACTTTTTCCTTTCTAGTTTCGACCAAGGATGAAATTGGATACGCAAAAGATCGCCTTGCAGCTAAACCAATGATTATGTACGAGGATGATGATTTGGTTGCTATCGCATCTGAAGAAGTCTCGTTGAACCGTCTTTTTCCAGGTCGTGCATTGAATACCCATGAGCCTGCACCAGGCACTTACGCTACATGGTCTCGCTCGATTTAGCAGCGATAAGTGTCCGTGATGCGAATGCTCAGTTACGGGTATTAGCGGAGACCGAGAAAGATATCGAGATCTTGAATCCTGATGCTCGTCATCACATCGGTGTTGGTCTTACTGCTCCAATCAATGTTACTGTTAAAGGATCAGCTGGTTACTTTTGTGCCGGTCTTTCTGATCAAGCGCATTTCAATATTTCTCATAATGTTGGCTGGGGTGTTGGTGACAATATGTACAGTGGATCTGTTATTGTCGGAGGAAATGCTGGAGCTATCCCCGGTGTAGCTATTCGAGGTGCCGAGATTGTGATCAGAGGCAATATGGGCTCCCGTGCTGGACAGGTCATGAAAGCTGGAACCTTGTGTTGTGTGGGTAACGCGAATTTTATGGCAGGTTATATGATGTATGGCGGCACCATCATCATTCTAGGTGATTCGGGTGAACGGGTCGGTGAGGACATGTCAAGTGGCGAAATTTTTGTTGCTGGCAAAGTTAAAGACCTTGGCTCTGATGCGATGCTGACCGATCTTGAACAGGCGGAAATGGAAGGCATCAATGAGTTTCTTGATCGTTACGAGATCAAAGCACCCAAAGGGTTTTCTAAGATTATTAATGCAGGAAAAAAACTACGTTATGGTTCAACCGAAATGCCAGTGCGCAGTATTCCCTTCCATACTTTTTCTGGAGACTCAGATTACTGGAATCCTAAAGTTCAAGAGGACATTGCCATAAAGGCACAGAGTGGGCGGTATCGCATTCGAGGTTACGGTGGCGCTCGACCATTACCGCACTTAAGCGATATCGGTTTCCGAAAACATCTTGCTACCTCCGTCATAGATCGAGATGTCATAAAAAAAGTATATATGGCTACTGAGATTGGTGGAATAAATGGTGCTCAACCTTTGAGATTGAGTATGCCTGTAATGATTGCACCGATGAGTTACGGCGCTTTGAGCCGGTCAACCAAGTATGCGATTGCGATGGCATCAGCCATGTCGGGTATTGCCGAAAATACCGGCGAAGGCGGCATGAGCGATGCACAACGTGATGCGGCTGGGCAACTAATTTTCCAATGCTTGGGTGGTCGCCTTGGTTGGAATATTCATGATATTCGTCGTGCTGATGCTTTGGAAATTTATATCTCTCAAGGAGCCAAGCCGGGTCTAGGCGGGCAGCTTATGGCGAAGAAGGTGACACCTGAACTAGCTGAAATTCGAGGCATCCCTGCTGGTATTGATCTTCGGTCACCGTCTCGGCACCCGGATATCCTAGGTGCTGATGACTTGGTAATTAAGGTAGAGGAGTTTCGGGAGGCGACGGGTTATCAGGTGCCGGTAAGTGTCAAGCTCGGTGCTGGACGCATCCGAGATGACATCAAGATCGCGTCAAAGGATGGTTTCGATTTTGTAGAGCTTGATGGCATGCAGGGTTCAACTGGCGCAGGAAGCGCTGAGGTCATTGATAATGTCGGAATACCGACGTTACCTGCAATCATTGAAGCTATCGAGGCGCTTGAAGAAATTGACGCGCGAGATAAGATCCAATTAGTACTGATGGGCGGTCTTCGAGATGGTGTCGATGCTATCAAGGCACTATGTCTGGGTGCAGACGCTGTCGCATTTGGAACATCTGTCATTGTTGCTGGAGGGTGCATCTCCTGCATGCAGTGCCATGTAGGGCAATGCGTGACAGGTATCGCCACTCAAGATCCGGAGCACGAAAAGCGTTACCAATCCACAGTTGAAGCGGGCAATATTCACCGCTTTCTTGAGAGCGTGCGTTGGCAAATTGCCGCTATTACTCTGGCTCTGGGCTACGATAATGTTAGACACTTGAATCGCGACGATCTTGTGGCGCTAACGCCAGAGGCCGCCAACATTACTGGATTACCTTATGAGCCAGTGATGACTGACGCAGCCTCATTGGAAGTAGGAGTGTCGTTATGAGCGTCTATGATCTTGACCGGATTAGTGTCCCAGTATCGCCGCCTGGGTTTCCTGATGATACCGCAGACTCACACTATGTCCCAGCACCATGCCAGGTGGCTTGCCCAGTAGGCACCGACGCACCATCTTACATCGGATTCATCTGGGAGCAAAAATATAATGAGGCCTTTGAGGCTATCACCGCGACTAATCCTTTGAGCTCAATTTGTGGGCGAGTATGTGACGCGCCTTGCGAACCTGCATGTAGGCGGGAGGCCAGCGATGGCGCAGTTCAGATCCGTAATCTAAAGCGTTTTGTGATGGACAAACTGGGGTACGATCTTCCAAAGACTCAGTTCATGGTTTTTCGTTCAGAATCCATTGGGATCGTGGGGTCTGGCCCTGCCGGCCTGACCGCTGCATTTGACCTTTGCAAGGCAGGATTTTCAGTGACTTTATATGAAATGACTGACCGAATTGGTGGCACAATGGTCTGGGGTATTCCGCACTTCCGATTACCATCGGGTATTATCGATGAGGATATCAAACGGTTACAGCATCAGTGCCCAGGCCTCACAGTACACCTTAACACTGCACTTGGTCGTGACGTTATGTTGGATGAACTTAAACAGCGCCACGATGCTGTGTTACTAACCATTGGTGCGTGGTGGGGAAAACCCATGGGTGTTTTCGGTGAAGATCACCCCAATGTGGAAGATGGCGTGAGTTTTCTTCGCCGAATTAATGATGGTGAGCGCCCTACGTTACCTCATACCGTCATTGTAGTCGGTGGTGGTGACGTCGCCATGGATGCGTCTAGAGCTGCGCTTCGACTTCCGGGATGCAAGATTGTGAAAGTAGTTTACCGTCGGGGGCCGGATGAAATTCCTGCGCGAAAGATTGAACTGCATCATGCACAAAAAGAAGGCATCGAATTCATTTACAGCACCCTACAGACAGGCATTAGGGCTGAGGGAGATAACCTATTGCTGCAATGTGTGCGAACCGAACCAGGTTTGCTCGAAGAAGACGGACGACGCTCACCAGTTATTGTTGAGAACAGCGACTTTGAGATTTCCGGCGGAATGGTAATCGCGGCTGTAGGGCAAAAAGCGAGTAACAAAGTTTTGGATTCAGCAGGGTTCATAGATTTAGACCGAGTACAAACAGATTTCGCAAGTATGCGGACAAAAGATCCTAAAGTCTTTGCCGCTGGTGACGGCGCATTTGGAGGATCAACTATTGTAATGGCTATGCATCATGGACAACGAGCAGCTTATTACATTCAGGCAGCACTGGATAAGATTGATCAACCCATAGCGTATCGAACGCCGTACCGTACTCGACGAGTAGCGGTGGCTCAGGATCTAAAATGGGAACAGCTTGGATTGGAAGAGCCTATATTTCATGGCGTTGGTGATGAGCCCGAAACTTTTCCTGAAATTGAAGACACCTATGATGAATCGGCGGCTATGCGGGAAGCAGCTCGCTGTTATCGTTGCGATGCAGAAAC
>CAYFJI010000051.1:0-13976 GCA_964343365.1 uncultured Acidiferrobacteraceae bacterium | reverse complement strand
GGTCACGCTGTCTAGTCGCATTTCTGGTCTTCCGTATCCAGCCTATAAGTAAAAAGCGAAAATAGCTTGCAACAAACCCTTCTGACTGGCTTCAGTCGCTACTTCGATCCTCCCACCATATCCTAACGATCTGCATCCTGCTTCAATTCTCTTGCTCGCAACGATCACAGATGCCTGTTCAAGAAACTGGCTTGCTTGATGCCGCAATAATCTCCGTAAATTTTCAGCCGCAACTATGCTACTCAATATAATTAGATCAACCCCAAAACTTTCCCAGTCACTAATAATTTTTGGATGTATTTGCAATGGTAAAGAGCGCCGGTAACAAAGAGCACGAAAGACGTTTGCACCATCCTTCATAAGTTTATCGAAGAGCCAACTGCGCCCATCTTCACCTTGGAAAATCATTATTGATTTTCCTTTTGTATTAAATAGATCCGAAATTTGAGCAAGACTTTCACTGTTAAACGGAGGACGTCCAACCTCATCAACTTCAAACCCTCTGTTCTTCAGGCTGTTCTCTGTTGCTGGTCCAATCGCTAACACTTTAGTATGCGAAGATAAAGAAGAGCCCATACCTCGAAGAGCTTCACAGCCAAAATCCACCGCATTCTTGCTCAAGAATATTAAAAAATCCATAGTACTAACTAGTGCTACCATCTCTTTCAATTGTTGTGGTCTAGATGTAGGCAAAATAGTTAGCGCTGGACATCGAATTGCAATGCCTCCATGCTCTTCGATCAGTTTGCACAAAGTCTCGGACTGGCCATCCGGACTTGTGATAAGCACAGATCGTCCTCTTAAACTAGGCCTACTTAGCATAACTTAAAATACGGTCGGCACCCATATCCAACAATTTTTGAGCTAACAACTTACCGGTTGTCTCGGGGCTGTTTTTTAATCCAATTTCCTCTGCGGATAGGACTTCACTACCATCAGGCATGCCAACCATACCTCTCAGGTGTAAACGCTCTCCATCAAGTTCGGAATAAAAAGCAACTGGCAAATGGCATCCACTTTGAAGTAGAGCGCTCCCTGTTCTTTCTGCTTGTAATCGAATTCTTGATGGTTCGTGGTTCAATGGCTGTATAATTTTATTTACAGAATCATTTTCAATTGCGCACTCGATACCAATCGCACCCTGACCCACTGCTGGTAACATATTTTCAACTGGCATTATCTGTTTTATTTTTTTATCAAGACCTAGCCTTTGCAGTCCTGCGACGGCTAGAATTATTGCGTCGACTTCGCCTTCATCAAGTTTCTCAATACGCCGCAAAACATTACCTCTTATCGGCACAACCTTTAAGTCAGGATTCGAATTAAGCACTAAACACTGGCGACGAAGACTGCTAGTTCCGATGTAACTATCTTTAGGTAATCTAGAGATATTATCAACACTTGTGGAGATAAAAGCATCCCGGGCATCTTCTCGCTTGCAAATAATTGGGATATGTAGTCCTTCCGGCAAATTAGATGGAACATCCTTCATAGAATGAACCGCTATATCGATGCTCTGATCTAAAAGTGCATATTCAAGCTCTTTTAAGAAAGCACCTTTTCCACCCTCAGTCGTTAGGGATGTTGATAGCAGACGATCACCGGTGGTGGTCACACCAATGATTTCAACAAATAAATCACTATATAGTTCGCACAGCTGTTTTTTGACATAATCGGCCTGCCAAAGTGCCAACTGACTCTTACGAGTACCGATTCTTATCTTTTTCATAAATTCTCGTGTAGTGAATCTCTCTGGGAAACTCACGTTAACAAGAAGCTATCAAACTGTCTACACCATGCCCAAACAAAAGATATCCCGGAAATTAGAGCACCTTCCAGAAAATTTATTAGTCCTGACAACAAATCAGCAGTATCGGATAGAAATTAATCATAATTAATTAGTAGTTACACTGCTATTTATATCACCTAATATTCTTAATCTAGTAACTTCCAATCTAACGCCACCAACTACCATTAAACATATCAAAAAGCTCGCTTTTATATACCTTCAGACCTAAACTACAGCAAAAATTCTCATAATAGGCTTAAAATAAATAATGGTCATTAGTTATCCTAGCACTCGCATGCGTCGCCTCAGGACTGAGGACTTCATCCAGAAACTTGTCCGAGAATCCGAGTTAACATGTGCCGATCTTATTCAACCTGTATTTGTAACAGAAAAAGATTCTATGGCGGAGGCAATACAGTCACTACCCGGAATCAAAAGAGTAAATGAATCGTTTGTCCTCGAGAAGGCAGAGGAAATTTACTCTCTTGGTATACCTGCGATTGCACTCTTCCCAGTTGTAGAAGAAAAAAACAAAAGTAAAGATGGCTATTCCGCATGGGATGCGGAAGGCTTGATTCCAAGAGTAGTGCGAGCAATACGAAAACATGTTCCAAATCTCGGAATCATAACCGATGTTGCTCTAGACCCTTATACAACTCATGGGCAGGATGGACTAATTGATGATGATGGTTATGTGGTAAACGATGAAACAGTGACTGCTTTAGTGAAACAAGCGCTTTGCCATGCTGAAGCGGGAGCTCAAATAGTCGCTCCCTCTGACATGATGGATGGACGAGTGGGAGCTATACGCGATGCCCTTGAATCAAAGGGTTACCCTAATACTAAGATACTGGCCTACTCCGCTAAATATGCGTCTTCGTTTTTCAAACCTTTTCGAGACGCAGTAGGATCACTCAAAACATTGTCCAAAGCAAACAAACGCTCGTACCAAATGGATCCAGGAAACGCAAATGAAGCTATACGAGAAGTCGGGCTAGATCTAAAAGAAGGTGCAGATATAGTAATGATTAAACCTGCTATGCCCTATCTGGATATAGTACAACGGGTAAAAAAAGAATTTGAGGTTCCAGTTTTTGTTTATCAAGTAAGCGGCGAATACGCTATGTTGGTTGCGGCAGCTCAGAATGATTGGCTTGATCGTCAAGCCGTTGTTTTAGAAACGCTAATAAGTTTCAAACGTGCAGGAGCAGATGGCATACTCACCTATTTTTCAGAAGAGGTAGCCATTTGGCTTAAGAATAAAAAGTAAATACAATGCCATATCGTCAGTTAATAGACTAGAAGTCGTCACTCAAAGAGTCATGATACGTAAGACCAATTTCAACGGTTGGAAAATCAGGAGACACTCCGAGCCATTTTCGCATTCGTGTGTTATCAATTCTCTTAGAATCTAAAACTTTAAAAATTCCCGAATCAGATACCTCTCTAATCTTCTCGTGTGCCGATATCGAGGGATGTGGCAACCCAAGACATTTTGCTACAGACAAGAAAAACTCGGTTGTGGTTGAAGGGTTTCCATCACTAATATTGCATATCTCAAGTAGTTTCACGTTACGATCTATGTCGATTCTTGCCGAAGCAAAACATGCCCTAACTAAATCTGACACATGAATGCGATTAACTAAAGGTGACTTATCTAACGAAGGCAAGTGTTTTCCTAACTTTAGCTGTTCAATTGGTAACCTTCCGGGGCCATAGATGGCTGGTACTCGAAGTATTACAGTCGCCACCCTATTTTCACGACACCAATATCGAACAAAGTCCTCAGCATCCACTCTGCGTCTAGCTCTATCTGTTGTCGGGTCTGTAGGTTGTGATTCCGTCACCCATGCACCTTTACAATCTCCATAAACACCAGTAGTGCTGATGAGAACCAATCTAGACGGCAAAGAACTTTTTTTTATTGAATTAAGAAAAGAAGCAATTCTAGAGTCACTCAGTCCAACTGGAGGAGGAGGTGCAAACCAATAAAGTACAGATTCTGACAAGTCTGGTGCAGAAAATTTTTTGGCATCTAAATCACGGGCAACTACATCAAGACCCAAGGCTTGAAGCGATTGTATTTGAGATTCTCGCTTAACCAAGGCTTTTACTGTACTTCCATGCTCCAACTCTTTGATCGCGACTCTTTTTCCAACATAGCCACAACCGACAATAAAACAGTCTGTCATTAGGTTAAGAGGCCAGAAACTTCTGACTGAAGAAAATTAATGAAATCGCTATTATCATTTAGACATGGAACAAATGTAAATGACGTACCTCCCGACTCAGTAAAAATATCACGACCTTCAATATCAATCTCAAATAATGTTTCTAAACAATCACAAACAAATGACGGGCATACAACAACAACATTTTTTATGCCAAAATCAGGGTACCGTTTTAATTCATCACTTGTGTATGGGCTTAACCACTTTGGGCCGATTGCTGAGACGCGTGATTGATAACTTACCGTCCATTTGTCTTTCTCAAGACCCAATTTTTCTGCTGTTAATCTTGCAGTATTCTGTGTATTCGCTCTATAACATTTTTCAGTAATCGAGCAGTTCCCCATGCAACAGTCTACTTCAGTCAAACAATAATCCCCGCCTGGGTCAGATTTGCGTATCTGTCGTTCGGGTAGACCATGATAGCTAAACAACAACATATCTAACTTATCAGTTATATGTGGAGTGATTGATTTAACTAAACAATCAATGTAATCGGAATGATTAAAAAATGGTTTTAGAAAGTTGATCCGAAGGTGTTCATTAACTTCCATAGCTATTCTTTCGACTTCCTTTTTTGTCGATCCGACTGTAGCCATTGCATTATGTGGGTATAAGGGAATGACAATGAGTTCTTTACAGTCATCCTTACTAATTTTTTGTATGGTTTTTCTGATTGATGGTTCCTGGTAACGCATTGCCACTTCTACATTCCAAGAAGTCTTTTTCTTTAATTCTCGCGAGATCTTCTGTGTATTAATTAAAAGAGGTGATCCCTCAGATGTCCAAATTTTCTCATATGCGCTCCTAGATTTTTTAGGTCGAAACGGAAGCACGAAAGCGCGGATAATGAACTGTTGCAGTGGTTTTGGAAGATCGATTATTTCGTCATCAGATAACATTTGTTTTAAATATTTCCGAATATCCGAAACATCTAGACTAGATGGCGATCCTAGATTTATCAACATAATTGTCGGTGTTTGCATCGTAGCAGTCACCCTTTTTTCCTTTTTAAAAGAACTGGGGGTTCAGGTCTTGTAATAAGATAAACGCAGAGTAGGACGCCAAACACCGCAAAAATAACATCAAAAAAAGGTGAAAAAACGAAGATCATAGTTATAGAAAAGGTAACTACTATAGCCACAACGGCCTTTATCTTGTTGGAGCGACGAATACTACCGTTACTCCTCCAATCACTGATGATGGAGCCAAAAATACGATGTTGAAGCAACCATGCCTCAAATCGTTTCGAAGATCGCGCAAATGCCCACGCAGCTACCAAAATCAGTGGTGTAGTGGGAATCCCAGGAACAACTATGCCGACGAATGCTCCCGCGAGAGAAATAAAACCAATCGATAGATATAAATACCGCATCAGCCTAATACTAACGGATTCCCCAAAAAAATAATGAGGGGATTTTATCTTTTCTCGAGATTTTAATCTAGGACACTACACCACATCACTCATCACCATCACCAACGATCCTTTACCAATTAATCATTCTCATTTCCCGTGAGAGGCGTGCAACATTGCAGCATCATGTTAGATGAAAGGCCGTAGCTCCACTGGTAATAAAAATCGTCTTCGGCTCTTACCTGAGCGAGTGTTTGGAAAATCGAGTTACCAATGCAATTGGTTACCGCCTTTAGATCATACGAAAATTGGTTTCTGTCCAGATGCGAAAGACTCATTGATTAAATGCTCCAACGGCCAAGAAATTCAAGAAAAACCAAAACAAGATCGAAAATGGGCTCGAATCGATGGAGGGAAATGGCGCTACACGTTCGGGTACTAGTTGGGGAACCGTTGACATACTCGAACATTGTAGCGCCATGGATTTAACTTAATATATTCTAAAGGTCGTAACCAACCTGATCTGCTAAACGAATTGCCGCAGCTCGATTGGCTGCTATATCCGCCAGCAGGGCAACATCCTTGGAAAAAGGACCCCAGGACGCTAGAAGCTCATTGTAAAAACCAACAGTTTTGCCTATTTTCTCTGAAATTGGATACTCTCCATTCATTTCAGCATACATAGCCTGCCCCTTACCACTGGACAGAAATTCCATCAGTTTTATTGCATTTTCCGCGTTGGGAGCGTGTTTTGTTAGTGCAACACCGCTGATATTCATATGAGTACCTCGACCATCCTGATTCGGGAATATCACACGACCTGATTCAGCCCAAGGAACTTGCTCTGGGTCGGCCAACATCTTGGCCCAATAATAGTGATTAATCACCGCAACATCACACTCACCACTATGGATAGCCTTAATCTGGGCTCTATCGTTACCTTGTGGTTTTCGCGCCAGATTATCTTTAAGACCCTGCAACCAATCCTTAGCACCATCCATACCGTGTGCCACAATAACGCTTGCAGTCAAAGCCACCATATATGGATGCTTACCTGATCTCGTGCAAATGCGGCCTTTCCATTTTGGGTCAACTAACTCTTCATAGGTGAGAATCTCACCTGCCTGAACACGCTCTTTTGAAGTGACGATAATGCGAGCTCTCGATGTCAAACCAAACCAATGACCGTCGGGATCTCTATATTCAGCTGGAATGTTCTGATTGAGAGTTGAAGATTCGACAGCCTGGGTAAGACCTGCATTCACGGTGTCCGATAAACGACCGATATCCACTGTGAAAACGAGATCTGCCGGAGAGTTGACTCCTTCAGCTTGTAGGCGCTCTAGCATACCTTTTTTTGCATAAACCGCATTAACAGTAATCCCAGTATCCTTCGTGAACACATCAAACATAGGTTGTATCAACTGCGGTTGGCGATAACTGTATACATTCACTTCCCCCGCTTTTGCAAACGAACTAACACCTAAAACTAAGGAAATAATTAATAATTTCACCAATAATCTACTCATTTTTTCGAATCTCCGTGTTTAAATAATAATGATTCGTATTAATGATAACACGTCTAAATAGTAATAGCAATCATTCTTGTTTAGTTACAGCTTAATCCTTATCCTTCCATAAACTGTTGATTTCTTGAAGAAAGCTTAAAATGATGGAAATGAAAAGCAAACACAGATGAACAGAACAATTTCCAACCTATTGCTTTAAATTGAACTTCAACCAAAAATTCTAACTAATTTAAGCTCGGCAGTTGGAAACAAAAATTGACGTTTTCACTGCTCGGATAATATGGCCTGCAACACCTTGGAGTGATCAATTGGCCGCTGCTTACCAACACGCACTTTCACACTTTCAATGCTGCCAGTAAAAGTGAATGGCGCATCGTAATCTGCGCACACCGAGAGCCCTCTATCTAAGCCACAACTTATATGGCTATGCACAGGTAATACATAGGGGATTAATGCCTCAATCGAGCCAGTTGCTGACTCTGAATCTCCCACCATCAGCGTTACTTCACCTTGACTCTCTCCAGTAATTTTAAAAATGACTGATATTTCGACCTTTCCATCAGCTCGTGAATACGGCGCAGATACACGATACTCCTTTACACCGCATAGGTTATAAACAAAATAGACGGCTCCATCTTTAATGAATAATGTATAGCCACCAAATCTGTTTCCATGAGCAAGGATCACACCTTCAGTGATGATGTTTGCATTATTAATAACCGTTGCGAAGATATCAAAATCACGATTTAAAGTATCAACAGCGCCCCGACCAAAAACAGGTTGGGTGTTGGGAAAATACTCATACACGTTACGATCTCGACTTACGATGGGACGTGGATCAGGCCACCTCTCATACCCTCGATCATCAAGCGGCAATACATTATAGCGCCCGGCCTCTATCCACCATCTATCGACTAAATCTCTTACGATGTCTGGATGGATTTCACTCAGATCATTAGTCTCATTAGGATCGTCAGGCAGGTAAAATAATTCCCAACGATCATTATTAAAATTGCCGGCGCTGCTCATGGGAACATGTTCAGCAACCGCCTTCCAACCTTTATAGTAAAGTGCGCGCGCACCGAGCATTTCGTAATACTGTATTTTCTTTTTAGTAGTAGCATCCGGATCATCAATGCTGTACCACATACTAACACCCTCAATGGCGGACTGCTGAACACCTGATATGACCTCTGGCGGCTCAATATCCAGGGCATCAAGCACCGTTGGCAATAGATCGGTCACATGATGATATTGGTTTCGGATTGCACCTCTGTCCTTAATTTTGTCTGGCCAATGAATTATAAGAGGATCAGCAATACCTCCTTGATAGGTATATCTCTTCCAATCTCGGAATGGCGTATTCCCAGCCATAGACCAACCTTTCGGATAATTATTCAGCGAACCTGGAGCACCTATTTTGCCGATATCGGCAACAATCTTCTCAAACGAGACCTCCAATCCATTGTGACGCGCGTATTCGTTCAGGACGCCATTATCCCCGCCCTCCATACTGGCTCCGTTGTCGGAGATAAGAATAACTAGGGTGTCGTCCAAACGATTTATTTTATTTAAGAATTGAATAAAGCGTCCAATCTGCGTATCTGTGTGTGTCATAAAACCAGCGAACACTTCCTGCATTCGCGCGTAGACACGCTTTTGATCAACCGTTAGTGAGGCCCAATCAGAAACACCCGGATTACGATCAGGCAATCCCACTGAAGGCGCCATAATTCCTAGCTCTTTTTGTCGCGCAAGCACCTTTTCTCTTTCTATATCCCAACCATGATCAAAAAAACCCTTATAGGCATCCGAATATTCAGTCGGTGCATGATGGGGTGAGTGTCCTGCACCAAATGCCATGTATAGAAAAAATGGTTTGTTCGGATCAACAACGTGGGCATCTCCAACATATTTTATTGCATGATCAACAAGATCAACGCTCAAGTGATAACCATTGCCACCGGGAACATCAACAAACTGATTGTCCTGCGCCAAAGCGCCTGGATGCCAATGATCAATCATTCCCATCAAAAACCCATAGTAACGTTCAAATCCACGGCCAAGCGGCCAACGATCAAAAGGACCAGCTGAAGTCTGCTCATAGTCTGGAGTCAAGTGCCATTTTCCGACTGCAAAAGTGTTATAACCTTTTCCCAGAAGAATCTCAGATAGCATTCCGTTTTCGGAAGGGATGACTCCATGATATCCAGGATAGCCTCCAACAAGCTCAGGAATATTGCCCATACCGACACTATGGTGATTGCGTCCAGTTAAAAGAGATGCTCGAGTCGGTGAGCATAAAGAAGTTGTATGAAAACAGGAGTAACGTACCCCGCCTGCGGCTAAAGCGTCCATACTAGGGGTATTAATTGAAGAACCATAACACCCGATCTGACCAAAGCCAACATCGTCCAAAACAATAACAACAACATTTGGTTTTTTATGAGGATCAAGCTCTAAATGCGGCCATCGAATTTCTGACTCGTCAAGAACTTTACCTACAATTTGGGGATCTCGCATAACATTAACTCCTCAAAAGAGCCGCTAAATTATCTCTCCAATCATTATCAAACTGCAAACAGTACTAAAAAACAATGCATTTATAGATTCTGGCACTATGATGCCAATATCAGACTTTTCTCAAACACTGGTAGTAAAAGCGAGATTTTTCAATTTTCATCTAGAATCCAAATATCTCCAATAGGTAATTCGACAAATATTCTATCTCCTTCGTTAACAGTCGTCGAAGGTGGTGCTTGTACATGCCAAATCTTTTCACACAACTCAACAATCAATTCGGTATGGGTACCCATATAAATAGATGTTTGCACTTCAGCCGGTAAACAATTATGACCGCCTGACTCCATCGAAATTCGCAATGCCTCCGGTCTCACTGTAATAACCACTGGACCATCACCAGTTTCAAGAACATCAGGCCCCAATGACAATTCACCCGCCTTTGTCTTTGCAATATTTCCTACTCTATCAGCCGTCAGAAAATTTTGACTTCGAAAGAATTTAGCAACAGCAGCAGTACGCGGGTGCCGATAAAATTCATCTGGCTTTCCTACCTGCTGTAATTTTCCATCAAACATCAAAACAATCCGATCTGCAAGCATAACAGCTTCTTCTTGATCATGCGTTACAAAGATCGCTGTGGTTCCTAGCTCACGCTGAATTGAACGAATAAGCTGTCTCATGGTAATTCTCAAGTTAGCATCAAGATTCGCCAGTGGTTCATCTAGTAGCAGAACCTTGGGGCGGGTAACGAGCCCACGGGCCAATGCAACGCGTTGCCGCTGTCCTCCTGAGAGTTCGTGCGCCTTTCGGTTCCCAAATCCAGAGAGCTCAACTCTATCGAGCATTTCATTAACGCGACTGAAGATCTCCGTCTTATTTACTCCAGCCATCTTGAGTCCAAATCCTACATTTTGCGCGACGGTCATTGTAGGAAAAAGCAAATGTTCTTGAAAAATTAACGCTATGCCGCGTCGCTCAGTTGGTATGTCAATCACTGACATGCGGTCGAACAATAAATCTCCTGATGTCGGTCGAAGCAGCCCCGTGATCATTCTTAATGTCGTTGTCTTTCCACACCCCGATGGACCCAAAAGAGCAATCATTTCACCCGACGCAATCTCCAAATCTAGCTCTTGAACGGCCCACACGTTGTCAAATGACCGAGATAATCTCTGAATAGATACGTCCGTCATATTTTTCCAAACCCCCCCATTACAGTTGAACCACGTCCTAACGATCTAGAGGTGAGAATCAATACTAATATTGCTGGCGCCACAAAAATTAGTGTAATTGCAGACCCTACTGCTGCATTTCCTCCTCCTAGAAATGGAAAAAGTACAAGCGGCAAGGTAACAAATGTCCCACTGCCAATTAAAAGCGTCGTCACGTATTGCGACCAAGAGATCAGAAATGTAAACAAACTTGCAACCAAAAGTCCAGACGATATAGCTGGGAAAGTTACATAGCGAAACACACGAAATCGATTAGCCCCCAGTGAACGCGCTGTCTCCTCGAGAGCCGGACTATAATTTGCAAAGACGCTTGACATCACAAGTACAAAATAAGGAGTCGCGGGTATCAGATGTGCTAGGGCAACACCCCATATAGTGCCAGTCAGGCGCAATTTAATAAAAACGATATGGATTCCCATAACCGCAACTAATACAGGCACAATAATCGGCGTAAGTAGAATCCACTCGACTACTTTTTTACCACGAAAATCATGCATTCCAAGAGCGCGCGCGGTGGGCAAGCCAACAATCATCGCTAACATCGTTACCAGTAGCGCAGCACCTACACTATTCAGCAAAGCCTCTACGACCCGCGAAGATTCACCGAATGTATAATCCCAGGCCCTAAGGCCCCATTGACCGGGCAGAATATCAGGAAAAAGCCAACGAAATGCAAACGACCTAAGGAACAGTGCAGTTAAAGGCAACACCACTACTATCCAAATAACGCCTACTGTCACCCAACGAGCCCAGTTAAATTTATGAGGTTGGAATCCACCTGCACTTTCTGCTTTCTGAATCAAAGTTTGCTGATCTCCTCTTATCGTCATAAGAAACTCTTCATGCTCTCGAATATCGAGCCAACCGCCGATATGCAACCAACAACACGATTGTGATCGCGGCGATAACGGTTGCAATAGCCATCCCTACAGGGCGCGCAGTAAGTTCAGGCTTTTGAAATTCCTGAAAAGCTTGCACTGGAAGTGTCTGTGGAAAAGTTTGGCCTAGAAGTAGCGGAATCTCAAAATTCGCAAAGGTGAATGCAAACACAATAATCCAAGTAGACAGCAGACCTGGCATGATCAGTGGTAAGAGTACGTACTGAAGTCGTTGCCGTTTGTTTGCGCCAAGTGTTCGGGCAAGCTCCTCATACTTCGGACCTACACTTTGCAAAACAGCAAGCACTACAAGCCCAATGAAGGGGACTTCCTTCCAAACAAATGACAACGTAATTCCTACACCAAGCTTGTCGTTAATCAATACAGGAAAACCAGACGGTGCATCAATCAAGCCCATTGCAACCGCAACACGAGATATAAGGCCACTTTGAGCAAACAGCAAAATCACGGCACTCGCTGCAACCAAGTGCGGAACAGGAAGAGGAATCTGGAAGACGAATGTTGATATTCGACTGCCGGGAAACTGCTCCCTTAAGATAAATGCCATCCCCACAGCGATAACAGTTGAGAGAAGGGTAACGACAAAAGCAATGCGGAATGTGATCCAAAGAGAGAGCAAAAAAGTTGGGTCGGTAAGCACGTTAACATAGTGGCTAAATGTGAAGTCCGTAAGACCCGCTACCGGCAGATAGCCCACACTCTGAAGTAAACCAAAAATCAGCCCGCCTCCAAACAATAGTACGATCACGGCCATCGAAGGAAAAACCATTAAAGGAATTTTCAATCGTTCTTTGAGAGAATAGCGATCTAGTTTCATGATTTAAAACAGGGCTTGAGATAGTATTACAACCTAAACCGAGCACCCCTAACGGAGTGCCCGGTTCAAGGCTACTTAATAACCACTAACTTACTTCTTGAGAACGTTCTCGATCCAACCATTTTCCATATTAACAACCCATGATGCATGAGGCTCTGGCAAACCAGCATCCGCAAGTTCGCCAGGAGGCAGTGTGGCGATACCCAGCTCATACGATGCTAACTGTGCGCGCTCCGCTTCAGTCCAAGTGCTTATGTCGGTTGGGATACCCCACCCCCACCGTGTTGGGTCAGCCTGGACCAACTGGTGTTCCGTGCTAAGCATATAGTTAGCAATCACCATTGCCCCCGCAGGATTATTTGCCGCTAACGGGATTGTGACGTAATTCTTATTAGTAAGAGTGCCGGTATCGTGAACAAATGTACGGATCGTATCTGGATATGTTCCATTCTTGATGAAATTTGATGTTCGTCTCGGATTGAGTGCCATACCAAAATAAACCTCACTGTTTGCCAGCAGCTCATTTAGTGCCGCTATCTTAGCTGGATAGGTCTCTCCGCCTCTCCACAGATCCGGCTCAATATCATTTAGATATGCCCATACTTTTGGCGCTATTGAATCAAATACTGTCTGATCGAAGGGTTTTTGAAAAACAGACCAGTCATCGGCTGCCCAATAGAAAGCATGTTTGACGAAACTCAAGCCATGAAAATCTGGCGGGGCAGGGTATGTAAACAAACCTGGGTTAGCATGAATCCATTCTGCGGTCGCTTCAAATGTTCTGGGAGGATCGCTTACATAGGCCGAGTTATATTCCCATACCATTTGCGCCGAGCCCCATGGAGACTCAAGCCCATCAACGCTCACCCCAAAGTCATTGGCTATGGAAGGATCATTCCAATTTACATGGATCGCATTTGGCACTGACTCTGACCAAGGTCCATACAGCAATTCCGCTTCTTTCAGAGTCTTAAAATTATCTCCGTTGATCCAGATCATATCGACACTTCCACCATCTGTTACGCCGGCCTGAGCCTCTGTAAGAACGAGATTTACAGCATCAACGGTATCTCCGATCGGTACACGATTCAGCGTAATGTTATAGCGCTCTTTGACAACTTCACCAAAGAACTTGTCAACCCAACCATTGATAGTCTCACTACCTCCCCACATAAACCAATTGACGGTTGTACCGTCAGCTGCGGCAAGAACATCATCCCAGCTGTCGTAGCCCGGCACCATATCTGCGGTTGCCACAGGTGCCATAGTTGTGCCTCCTAGAGCAATACCCAATGCTACTACCAAAGCTTTAGGTCTAACATAGTATTTCAACTTCATTTTTATCCTCCATTAATTAAATTGCAACATCACCAATCTACTAGTCAAGTAAAAAAATAATACCCAATCTAGTATGTCAACGAAAAACTCATTTTTAAAATTAGCGCCATATTACCGCCATTACATCGTTAATTCAAATTTAAGAAAAAGAATTTTAAATCATTGTTTTTATTATAATTTTACTGATCCGAAATAGAATTTCGGAACTCAATTTCTTTTTCTTCCATTGAATTATTTTGATCATTGTCTAAATGAAAGTCTACATGG
>CAYFJI010000050.1:0-14023 GCA_964343365.1 uncultured Acidiferrobacteraceae bacterium | reverse complement strand
AGTTGTAGGCCTCTATTTTGTTAGCTACTATCAAATCTTTCATAAAGGACAATTGCAACCCAAAATTCCCGCCGATGACTCGCTTCGTCAAACCCTCATGGGCAAGTCGATTTAATCCGAATTTCGTAACTGCTCCAATTCCAGTAGTATGAAGAACTGTGAGATCTACCGGACTGCGATAATTCAGAAAACGTTCTTCCAAAGCTGAAAGAATACTCTCAGCGACACCCATGCCACCAGAACCACCAATTATCAAACTATCTCCCGAATTGATGAGATCCACTGCATCGGTTGCTGAGATAATTTCTTTTATCATGGTCAATAATATAGTTAAATTTATTTGCCAGGATTTTGCACTTCAATCAGGAGACCAGTTGTATCAAACAATTGTTAGCAAAGATCTGGGATTATCCTGAATAATCATCTGTATTTCTGCCTCCGAAAAACCTTTTCTCTGCATCAGCGGTACAACGTTTTGGAAAATATGACGATAACCATGGCCCCCATATGAGGAAAGTCTTGTTTTTGTGCAAATGTCATGGGAGACAACGATTTGGCGTCCATGTCCATGCTCAATTAATGAACGAATATAGTTGAGTCGCATATAATCCGTAGGTAAATCGGTATCGTTAAACCAGTAGTAAGATGTCTCAATCCCAAAAAAATCATATTCAAGAACGCAACCTGTAGCTGCAAGATTTAACACATCGTTGATATCAGTCAAAGTACGATCAATGTGACTCATCACTAATCGACTGACATCTCCACCCACGCTTTTTATTAAATCAACAATTTCGAGAGGTGCCTCTTTATGACGACCTGGGTGCACATTGATTGATGCTCCCGTCTCCTGCTGTGCTAATCCCGCAGCCTTGAGCACCTTGCGCTCGAATGGTCGCAATGGCCACATACAACCAATTTCACCGATTATTCCAGCACACACATCGGTACCCCAGCATCCAACCCTAACCTGATCAATAATCTCTTGGGTTAGTTCCTCGATGGTCGCCGATTTGTACTCCTCTGGGATATACTCGTCAACGTAATAGCCTGCGCCCTGTATGATAGGTACGCCGGCTCCCTCTGACAAATAACGTAAGCCGAGAGGGTCAGGCTTTATGCCAAAATTGGTAAGATCCACGATAGCCGCGTTGTTGCATGCAGCATGCAACAACCCGAGTTCTTCAAGCGAAATCGAATATTTTTGATTGCTCTGATTTCCGTAATCTAGAATAGACCTACGATTAATTTCCCATACGTTTTGCAGAGTAATTGTCAATTCTGGAATCGACTCTGTTTTTGCTTTAGAGGCTACTTCGGGGCGTGTCACATCCCATAGAATGTGCTCATGCATTAAGGTAGGACCAAGCAATTCGGGGTCTAGGAGTCCCGTCACAGTTTGAATTTTTCCTGTTTGTTTCGGTTTATTTGTCATATCCGCAATATCTGTCCCTGATTTGAAGTTGACTACAAAAGCATTTTTTTCTTGGCTTTGATTTTATCCTAAACCCATTTTACGACAACAGAGTTTTTGTGTCTGGACAAAAACAAGAAATCGATAAGAATAGATGGATGATCTAATCTTTATTCATGATACTCTATCTATTATGTAGAAAGTACAACGTAAGTGATGCCCTCTTCAAGGGGTCACTGTGTTGAGTAACTCTAGAACAAAGGATCGCTCACGTCTATGGAGGAAGATCATGAAAAAATTAAGAGGCACCTATACCGTTATACTCACCCCCTTTACAGAAGATGGTTCAGAGATTAATGAATCGATGTTAAGGTGGCTTGTTGATTTTCAAATATCGGAAGGTATACATGGCATCATTACATTAGCTAGCAATGGAGAATTCCTTTCTTTGTCCGACGAGGAACGATACCAAACCGCAAAAATTGTGATAGACCAAGCTGCTGGACGTGTACCAATAGTCGTGGGCACAGCTGCTGAAAGCACCACTGACGTAATCCGTTATACAAAAGATGCAGAAAGTTTAGGGGCCGATGCAGCAATGGTTCTCACACCATACTACTGCTGGATTGATGAAAATGAGATTTATGAACATTATCGCAAAATAGCTGAAGCTGTTACCCTGCCAATCATGCTCTACAATCATCCTGCTTCAACTGTCCTAGATATGAAACCACCGCTGATTGCCAAATTAGCAGAAATAGACAATATATCCTACATCAAAGAGTCTACTACTGATACGCGGCGAGTCTATCAAATTAATGATCTCTGCGGTGACAAGATAACTGTTTTTGCTGGTTACCTCGGATATGAGTCCTTCATGGTTGGAGCAGAGGGGTGGGTGTCCGTTTGTGCCAACATCATGCCAGCAAAATCGGCACAAATGTTTGAATTGGCAGTCGATCAAAATGACAAGGATTCGGCATGGGAAGTGTTCAAAGAACTTGTGCCAATAATTGATTTCTTGGGTGATCATTTATATGTACATGGAATGAAGGCAGCATTTAGAATGATGGGGCGCAACATGGGAAACCCAAGACCGCCGAGACTTCCTTTACCAAAAGATAAAGAAAATGAATTAAGGCTGGTTTTAGAAAATGCGGGGTTGCTCAGCCGAGACTTGCCACCCATTAAAGAGTAAGCAAAACAGTGGCTTCATCACCCATAAATAAACGATAAAACTGAACGTGGAAACGACATTATCAATGATCTGCAATAGTCGTCTCGTTGATTGCAGAGATTTCAATGGAGATTATTTTGATATTTTAATTGAAAACGATACCATCATTGAGGTGCTCCCCCCACACTCTCCAATACCTAAGAGCGCTAAAATAATTGATGCAGAGGGAAATCTTGTTCTTCCGGGCTTGATCAATGCACATACGCATGGAGACGTAAGCCTCGCAAAAGGGCTCGGTGATCGCTGGAGCCTTGAACTGCTGTTAAATGCATCGCCGCTTACTAGCGAAACATTTCGTCAAGAAGAAAAATCATTAGCAGCTCAACTAGCGGCAGTTGAAATGATCCTAAATGGCTGCACCGCCTGTTATGATTTATTTTCTGATTTCCCAATCCCGGATTTAAACAGCTTAATTGCCGTCGGTGAGGCCTACAAGAAAGTGGGAATGCGCGCCGTGATCGCACCATTGATGGCAGATCGAACTTTCTGGGAAGCAGTGCCGAATATGATTGATGATCTGCCTCAGGATCTAAAACAAAAAATTACTAATATAAAAACAGCGCCCGGTGACGCGATCATAAACTCTGTCACCCACGCTCTAAAGAATTGGTCTCTCGCTAAAGATTCTATTTATCTGGGGCTGGCTCCTACAATTCCTTACCACTGTGAACCTACCTTTTTTAAAACATGCCGTACCCTTGCAAATGAATTTAATGCTCGAATTCATTCACACTTAGCAGAATCAAAATTACAAGCTGTGGTTGGCCAAAACTTGTTTGGTTGCTCCTTAACAGAACACCTAGACCGGCTAGGCATTATCTCTACAGATTTCACCGCCGCGCACTGTGTATGGTTGGAACCGTCGGATATGATTCGGTTGTCGGATCGAGGTGCGCACGTGGCTCATAATCCGACCAGCAATTTACGCCTCGGAACGGGCGTAGCTAAAACAAAGGATATGCTGAATGCTGGAATCAATGTCGGTATAGGAACCGATGCCAGCACCTGCTCAGATGGGCTCAATATGTTCGAAGCGATGAGAATGGCAACCTACGTTAGTCGCATTCATCAACCGGATCCCCAATATTGGCTCTCTGCTGAGGACGTTCTAATGATGGCAACTGAGGGAAGCGCTAAAGCGCTTGGGCTGGAGGATCAGATCGGCCGAATTGCTCCAGGATTTAAGGCAGATTTGATTTTCATTGATGCCGGATCAATACAGTACCTTCCGCTTAACAATGCACGAAGACAGGTGATTTTTCAAGAAAACGGTTCAGGCGTTAAAGATGTTATGATCGGCGGTAATTTTGTACTTCGAAACCGTGTTCCAACTGGCGTCGATTACCACTCTTTAAGAGAGAAGGTAACCACTTCCGCGATTCGGATCGGAGAGATGTCAGCCGAAAAAAAACCCTTGGTGGATCAGCTAGAACCTTTGGTAAATAAATTTTGTGTAGGGCTTTCGAATACCGAGCTAAAAATAAATCGGTACATTGCTTCATAGCGTAGCTAGATTCCCTTCATTTTACTTTATATGAGATGCGTTTTATGGATCAGTTTTGAATTTACTGAAAAAAATAAACTAACCTTTTTGTCATCGGATGGTCAAGGCTAAATATGTCAACTAATCAATATGATGGATATAAATGTATCTTGGCAGAACTTCCTCTACCAAGAGTGCTAAAAATTACACTAAATCGACCTAGAGCCAAAAACGCTCTGAGCAAAAAACTTCTTTCAGAAATAGCGAATGTGCTGACATTGGCCAGTAAAGATAGTAGCATCCGTTGTGTAGTGCTCACGGGAAACGAGGAAGCATTCTCGGCTGGTGCCGACATTAAAGAAATGCCGGACAATGGCATACCCATGTTTGCTCAAGCCAGTCGTCTACAGGCTTGGAAAGTCATTGAAAATTTCCCAAAACCCCTGATCGCTGCAGTCAATGGCTATGCATTGGGTGGAGGTTGTGAGCTAGCCCTTCTATGCGATATTTCAATATGTGGTGAGAACGCCCAATTTGGCACTCCGGAGATAAAGATTTGTGCATTTCCGGGTGATGGTGGTACCCAGCGATTACCAAGATTGATCGGAAAAGCCAGGGCAATGTATATGACTCTAACGGGAGACAGAATTGACGCAAATCTAGCAAATCAGTGGGGGATTGTCTCAGAAGTGCTAGCTACGGAAAAGACCGTGAGTCGGGCACTAGCAATAGCCGAAACTATTTCACAATATTCGCCTATTGCCCTAGAAATGACTAAAGCTGAAGTATTGATGTCATTCTCTAAACCCCTTGATGAAAGCCTCAGTTTGGAACGAAAAATGCTTCTGTGGCAAACAGAAGATCATGATGAAGGCATAGCCTCATTTGTTGAAAAACGAAAACCTGAATACAAAGGCCGCTAACTAAAATTCGTAGATCCGATAATCGTATCGCTTAGGCGCGCTCTTCTCCATTTACTCAAACCGCCTTGCAGGGATAGCCGCCGCGGGCGCTTGACCCGGCACAAACTGGCCTCGACCTTGTTCCCCCAATATTCGTTGATCGGAAAAAACTACCTCACCACGACTTAGTACCGTATCTGGCCAGCCCTGAATTTTCATTCCTTCGTAAGGGGTATAGTCGACATTGTGATGCAATAACTCATTTGTAATTTTTATCTCTCTTTTATCATCCCATATTACAAGATCTGCATCTGCGCCAATCGATATCGTGCCTTTCTTGGGATGAATTCCATACAACTTAGCTGGATTTGTTGCGGTCAAGCTGACGAACGTCTGAATATCAATTCGACCCTTCATCACACCTTCTGAAAAAAGTAATGGCATTCTGGTCTCGATGCCAGGAATTCCGTTTGGAATCCATCGAAATGATGCTTCCTTCCCTTTTAATTTTTTCCCTTCTGGATCGTCAAATCGAGTGGGTGAATGATCTGAAGAAAAAATCTGAAAAGTTCCATTACACAGACCATCCCAGATGACTTGCTGGTTGGCTTTATCTCTTGGCGGAGGGCTGCAAACACATTTAGCTCCCTCAAAATCTGGTTTGTCCAAATCAGATTCTGTCAAAAACAAATACTGTGGGCAGGTCTCACCATAAATGCGCAACCCTCTACCTTGTGCGCGCCGAATTTCTTCCACAGCCTCTCGGGAAGACACGTGTACAATTAAAATCGGAACATCCACCAATTCCGACAGCGTTACGGCTCGGTGAGTTGCTTCACGCTCCACTGGACTCGGTCGGGATGCAGCATGATAAAACGGTTCAGTTTTTCCCGCCTTTTCTAATTGATCAGTTAACCAACCAATACAGTCGCTATTTTCTGCATGAATCATAGCCATACCCTGATGCTCCCTAGCCACCGAGAGAACTTCTAAAATCTGACGATCATTTAATTTCATCGATTCATAGGTCATATACATCTTAAATGATGGGTAACCATTACGGATCATTTCTGGGATCTCTCTCTGAATAACATCGGGAGTAGGATCCGTAACAATTAAGTGAAAAGAATAGTCTGAAATAGCTTTCCCCTCGGCTCGCTTGTGGTAGTCAGTTACAGCTGCATCCAAACTCTGACCTCTGAACTGAAACGCGAAAGGAATGACAGTGGTAGTGCCGCCCGCCAAAGCTGAGCGGGTGCCCGTAAAAAAGTCATCAGCTGCTTTGGAGCCATCGGTCGAAGGCTGATCTAAATGACAGTGTGCATCCACGCCACCCGGGGTGACCCAACGACCGTCTGCTTCTATCACAGCCAGATTTTCCGTATCTAGACGTTGTGAAAGAGCGACAATCTGTCCATCGCGAATCCCTATATCACATTGCATTATGTCTGTAGCCGTGACCACTTTTCCATTTCTTACAACTAAATCCAATTCCATCATCTCATCCTTACTTTCGATTGATTAATATACGTTTCATTAATTGATCCAACGGAGTTCCTATATACCGTACCCCGTTGCGCACCCAGCACAACTATTTTCTAAGCCGCTCGTACAGCTAAAACTCCCAGTTCATCCAGAACGGTTTGGATTTTTAACTCGTGCTCTCTCGGAACAGGTAACCTAGGCATTCTGGGTGGGCCAACTGGCATGCCGACCATCCCCATGGCGGTTTTTGTTGCCGAAACGTAAAGATCCCCAGAAATAGCGTCTAGTAAGGGCAATATACTATGGTAAAGCTCTCTTCCACCCGAGATGTCTCCCTTTTCGATAACTAACTTATAAAGATCAGAAGATAGCTTAGGAACTATATTCCCACAAACCGAAACATAGCCCTTAGCGCCAACAAGAAAGGAGTCGTAAGCGTGATAACCAGAAAATACAGTCATTCTACCCTCACTTAAACGATCAATTTCTCGAACTCTCGTAACATCACCGCTTGACTCCTTTACATAATCGACATTGTTAAGTTCACTCAATCGGCCAAGTAATTCGGGTGACAGATCAACATTCGCAGTATTAGGATTGTTGTAAACCATGATTGGTATATTAATAGCGTCTCCTATCTGACGATAATGCTCTAGCAATTCATCGTCCGTAGGACTTGAGTAGTAAGGTGGAATAACCATAACTCCATCTGCACCAAGATCTTCGGCTTCACGACTAAAACGAACCGACTTTTTGGTCCATTCGTCCGCGGTACCTGCTAAAACAACAGCGCGTCCATCCGACTGCTCCACCACGGTTTTAATGATCTCACGCCTCTCATCTTCCGTCACGGAAAGAAATTCGCCCGTACTTCCAAGCGGGATGAGGCCTGGGACCCCATTGTCTATTTGCCAATCTACACATTTGCGCAAGGCAGAATAATCAACTTTGGACCCATCTTCACTAAATGGGGTAACCATTACCGTATAACACCCAGAAAAATTACTCATAACCCCTCCATAGTATTACTTTATCTTATCGAACCAGTTATTTTGCTAAGTTTAGCGTTACTCATCATTGACAGACTATATGGGTAAAGTGTATACCACAATCAACGGCAACAGTCAGTCGTCTGTTATAGAAAGCTTAATGTTGTAAACATGCGATATCTTTGCCATCCGGTTCAACCGGAGAATATGACTTACCATAAACCTAGGGAGGTTTTTTATGAAACCATCTATTCGGAAGTTTTTAGTGCCTTTGGCGGCCCTGTTACTCCCAACCGGGGTGCTTGCGGGTCCAAGCGGGACGCTTGTGATCGCCGAAAACCTAACGCCAGAAAATCTGGATCCCGCGAATGCCCAGAATTCGACAGTCGATCAATTGATGCTGGGTATGTACGATACCTTAGTTCAGTTCACTGCTGGTGAAACAACTGTATCAGCTCGACTTGCAACCGATTGGTCGGCAAGCGCTGATGGGTTAAGCTATACCTTTAATTTGCGCAAAGGTGTGACATTTCACGATGGATCCGCGCTGACGGCAGATGATGTCTGTTTTACATTTGACCGGAATCAAGCAGCTGGGGCCAATGCGCTTACCGATGCAGGGCCGTATGACAGCTGTGAAATTGTTGATGATCATACCGTCAAGTTACACCTATCTGCACCTTTCGGTCCATTTGTTTCGGCACTTGGACGTGTTTACATCGTCAACAAGGATCTGGTAGAGCCACATATGGGCGATAACTTTGCCCGAAGCTGGCTATCAGTAAACGAAGCAGGTTCAGGACCATACGTATTAAAATCCTATAAACCAGATGATTCAACATCAATGACAGCCTATCCAGATTATTGGGGCGGTTGGGATGGTAATCACGTGGCCGAGGTGGTCTTTCGAGTGGTATATGAACCATCAACTCAGCTTGCTCTTTTAAAAGCAGGCGAAGTTCATATTGCTCCAGATCTTACAATGGATGATAAGATCGCCTTACAAGGAGAGGACGGATACATCACTGACATCGGTGCTGCGGCAACACCACTTTACTTCATGATTAATGTCCAATCCGAAGGCGCAGTTTCAAACCGACTATTCCGAAAGGCCATTATAATGGCCGTTGATAATAAGGCTCTGTGTGACGCCGTTCTGCAGGGCTTTTGTGCATATCCCGAAGGACCAATGCCGTCCAACTGGCCGGGTCATGTCGGAGGTATTTATCCAGAGTTTGATCTTGAAGGTGCTAAAAAAATTATCGATGACAACGGTTGGGCCGGTGCTGAAGTTAACCTGACCTTTTTACCCGAAGAGGAAATACAGCAGAGAGCCTCGGAAATGTGGCAAGCGAATCTTGCGAAGATCGGTGTTAAGCTAAATGCTACAGGAGATACTTGGCCGGCAATGGCTGCAACAACTCGAAGTCTTGATACAGCCCCTGATGTCGCTGGGTCTTCGTCATTTCCACCATTCCCAGATCCACATGGTATTCTCTATGGTCTGGTCCACAGCAGCAAAATGGGCATAAGTGGCGGCACGAACTTTCACCAGTATGGCAATCCGGAAGTGGATGACCGTCTGGATAGAGCAGCGTCAAGTGCTGATCAAGCCGAGAGAATGAAACTGTATGGAGAGGTTCAAGAAATTATTGGAAACGATTACATCCATGTTCTTGTCGCCCAACCGGCATCAGTGGTCACGTTATCTGATAAAGTTGTGGGTTATAAGTACAATGTTGCCCACCATCAAACCTTTAACTTCATGGATATTGGCTTAAAGTAAACGACAACGCAGACAAACCACCCCAAAAGGGTGAATAAGGAAACTGCAAAAAATGTAGCTGTTTATATCGGCCAGCGCGTTAGCCTGACGGCTATCGCGCTGGTTGTTTTGTCTTTCATGACTTTTACCTTGGGACAACTTGTCCCTGGCGATGCAGCCGTCGTCGCCGCAGGCCCCAACGCGGGAAACGAGAGAATCGCTGAATTAAGAGTGGAGATGGGCCTAGATCTGCCGATCCACAAACAATATGCTATTTATCTCTCGAAACTCTCCAGGGGAGATCTTGGTAAATCATGGTTTACCCACCAACCTATTTGGGAAGATATCAAGCAACGACTTCCAGCCTCGGCTGAGCTTGTTTTCGTTGCCATGCTGTTGAATGTTCTCATCTCTATCCCGCTTGGCGTGCTAGCAGCCACAAGGTTTGATTCTAAGATTGACGGTGCGATCAGACTCATGGTCATGGCTGGAGCTGGGATACCGATTTTCTGGCTGGGACTAATATTGCAACATTATGTGGCGGGAGAAGCGGGTTGGTTTCCTATTGCTGGAAGAATCAGTTTTGAATTCCGAGACTTTTCTGGATCAACAGGATTCCTACTTATCGATACGGTTGTGCAAGGCGAATGGCGCATTTTCTGGGATGCACTGAATCACTTGTTTTTACCGGCAATTACACTCGCCACATTGTTTGTTGCAGTTGTTACTCGAACTACC
Organism: uncultured Acidiferrobacteraceae bacterium; assembly: GCA_964343365.1. Taxonomy (GTDB): domain Bacteria; phylum Pseudomonadota; class Gammaproteobacteria; order Arenicellales; family UBA868; genus CAJXWH01. Next base: position 4,010 of record CAYFJI010000050.1, on the reverse strand, counting down.
CGATCAACGGTGCTGAGGACACTGCAAGAAGACTACGTGACCTTAGCCCGATCAAAAGGCATATCAGAATACCAAGTCGTCGTTCGGCATGCATTGCGGAATGCATTAATTCCGACGATTACAATATTTGGCATGCAGGTGGGCTGGATGCTAAGTACCACCATTTTAGTTGAAGAAATCTTCTCAAGACCCGGTATCGGAAAATATGCAGTAAAGGCTATTACTCAATCTGATATTCATGGTGTTGTTGGCGTAGTTCTGGTCATGGGTGTCATTTTCTTGATCACAAACCTAATCGTAGACATCGTGCATCTGTTTCTTAACCCGAGACACCGAGAAAGCGTTCAAGGCTAATAATCCATGAAGTTTACAAAATATATGCGGAGCCCCCTTGAAATTGCAGCTGTCGGATTTGCTGTCTTGATGGTGGTACTTGCTGTGATCGGGCCATTCATAGCGCCACACGATCCCTATGTAGTCGATTTTTTTAGTCGATTTTTACCTCCATCAACAGAATATTTTTTTGGTACCGATGCAACAGGCCGTGATGTTTTCAGTCGTGTGCTTTATGGCGCACGTTTAACCCTTGCCTCAGCACTCGTTGTGATCGTAGTCGTTGCATTGATCGGAATAATAATCGGCATCGTATCAGCACTCTCCGGCGGCCTAGTCGACGATATTTTAATGCGTTTTACTGACATCTGGCTGGCGTTTCCGCCTCTAGTGCTAGCCATGGGCTTTGCGGCGGCATTTGGCGCGGGAATCAATGCTGCCATTCTGGCACTAATTGTAACTTGGTGGCCGGGCTATGCGCGCCTGACGCGGGCGCTGATTGTCGAGACCAAAGACAAGGATTTTATCGTAGCGGCAAAAGCGATGGGTGTTGGCAAAATTCGAACCATCATATTCCATTTAATTCCAAATTCTCTGGATGTTCTGTTCGTACAGCTAACCTTAGATGTTGCAGCAGTCATTCTCGTTATTTCAGGACTTTCCTTTATTGGGGTTGGAGCTCAGATTCCTTTGGCTGAATGGGGCGCGATGATTGCCGACGGTCGGTCTGCGATGTCAAGAGCCTGGTGGGTGGTTTTCTTTCCAGGTCTTGCGATTCTCTTAACTGCTGTAAGCTTTAATCTTGTCGGCGATATTTTGCGAAGAGAGCTTGATCCCGCCCTTCGAAGTCGGGAATTTTGAAGATGAAGAACTCGAATATCCTCAAAGTAGAATCTTTATCGGTACGCTTTGGTGACTCCAGCGCAAAAGCAGTCGATGAGATTTCTTTTAAACTGGCGAAAGGCGAAACGCTTGGCATCGCAGGAGAATCCGGTTCAGGTAAAACTGCCTCTATATTATCTATTTTAGGACTACTCCAGCGGGCAACAGTCGGAGGCTCTGCAAAATTTGAAGGTCAAGAATTAATTGGCGCCGGTAACAAACTGCTAAATGAAATACGTGGCAAACGCATTGGGCTTGTTCTTCAAGACCCTTTTGCGGCACTTGATCCAGTAAAGACAGTGGGTCATCAGATTTCGGAAGGGCTGCGAGCAAACGGTTGGTCAAAAAAGCGGGCAATGAAGCATGCTATTCATCTGTTGGAGGAAGTCGGCGTTCCTTCTGCATCTCAGCGGGTGAATGCCTATCCACATCAATTTTCTGGCGGCATGAGACAGCGGGTTGTGATTGCCATGGCACTAGCACAGGATCCCGATGTCTTAATTGCCGATGAACCCACAACTGCACTCGACGTTCGGATACAAAAACAAGTTCTCGATCTTATGAAAGAACAGTGCGAGAACCGAGGTATGAGCCTTGTTATCATTACCCATGACTTGGGAGTCATCTCTAACTACACGGATCGCATTATCATCATGTATGCTGGAAAAATAGTAGAAGAATCCATCCGGCTAAAATTGTTTGAACAACCCCTTCATCCTTACACTCAAGGACTGCTCGACTGTTTGCCAAAAATCGGAATTCGTGATGACAAATATCTAAAGACAATCGGTGGGCAACCTCCAATCCCAGGACAGATGCCTTCTGGATGCCGCTATCACCCACGCTGTTCTTTTGCCGAGCCTACTTGTGCAGAAGGAAACAATCCACCCCTTATAGCTGTTGAATGGGGTCGATCTGCTTGCGCCCAATTGGAAAAATTTCTAAAGGAATAACGCTAATGACTGCGCTCGTAGAAGCCAAAAAACTAACCAAGGAATTTTCGCAAGGATTTTTCTCTAGCCAAAAAACCACAGCCCTAGATGAAGTTACCATTTCTATCGGAACGGGTGAAACAGTCGGCCTCGTAGGAGAATCAGGATCCGGAAAATCCACCCTAGCGTTATCCATAGCACGTTTATTGCAAGTTGACTCTGGCCAAATATTTTTTAGAGGCAATGATATCACCACCTATAAAGCGAACCAGATGCGGCCATTACGAAAAGAAATGCAGTTTGTTTTCCAAGATCCCTACTCTTCGCTCAATCCTAGAATGAGCATCAAGGGAATTTTATCGGAAGGTCTTAAGCTGCATCGCAACTTATCAAACAAAACAGAAATCGAAGACGAGGTGGGTCGTGTCCTCACTACAGTCGGTCTTAGTAAGGATGCCATGAAAAAACACCCCAAAGAATTTTCTGGAGGTCAACGGCAACGAATCGCAATCGCTCGCGCACTTGCAGTTGAACCGACATTTCTAATTTGTGATGAACCAGTATCTGCTCTGGATATGTCGATTCAAGCACAAATCCTAAATCTTTTGAAGATGCTGAAAATAGAGAAAAACATTTCAATGCTATTTATCTCTCACGACTTATCTGTGGTCAATTTTCTATGCGATCGAGCTTATGTAATGAAATCTGGACAAATTCTAGAGCAAGGGGGAGTTGATGAAATTTTTAACACTCCAAAAGAAAAGTACACTCGAGATCTTCTCTCAGCGTCTCTTCTGACCAAATCAAATTAACATTTAAATGATAGTAAAAAAACGTCTTTCTACGTATAGAATACAATAATTAGGCATACAACCTTTTGTACACAACAGATGACTATCGGAGCTGGGAATAGCAATGGCAAAAAATTTACGTATGGCAGTAGATATTGGAGGTACGTTCGTCGATGCACTGGTGTTTAATTTTGATGATGGTGCTCTTGAAATCAAGAAGGTATCCACTACACCTAAAGCACCGCACCTTGGCGTGCTTGATGGGGTCAGAAAACTGGTAGATTCCGCTGATTCAGTTGGTGAATTCATTCATGGAACAACATTAGGATTGAATGCAATTCTAGAACGAAAGGGTGCTGCCGTTGGCATCATCGCTAATGAGGGATTCAGAGATATTTTCGAACTTGCTCGAGGCAATCTACCGTTTGCGCAAATGTATGAATTCGATTATGAACAACCAAAAAAAATAGTCCCCCGATTTCAAACCGTAGGAGTTGAAGGCAGAATCAATAACAAAGGGGAAGTGATAATACCGCTTAACTTAGACCAACTAAAAGCCAAAGTGGCATACCTTGTCGAAGAAATAAAAGTCGATGCTATTGCTATTTCATTTCTGCACTCTTATGCAAACTCATCACACGAAATCGAAGCACGCGACTTCATCTCTAAACTGCATCCTGAAATACCTGTATCTGTAGGATCAGAAATTGCCCGCGAATATAGAGAATATGAAAGAACAAGCACAGCAGTTCTCGATGGATACATCAAACCAGTGCTAGGACAATACCTGCTTGATCTCCAAGGAGGACTAGAAAAAGATGAGTTTAAAGGCGCCTTTCACGTAATGAGATCTGGTGGTGGCGCTATGACAGTTAAGCAAGCAAAAGACGCCCCATTGCTAACCGTTTTATCGGGGCCTGCGGGCGGCGTTGTAGGGACACAGTACATTGCAAATGAAACTGGTCGAAAAAACTTAATCTCTTTAGATATAGGCGGGACAAGCCTTGATACTTGCGTGTTCACTAAGGGGAGACCCTCTGAAGTATATGAGGCAGACATCGATCATATGCAT
>CAYFJI010000049.1:0-14556 GCA_964343365.1 uncultured Acidiferrobacteraceae bacterium | reverse complement strand
CTCCAGGCATCATCCGTAATGTTTTTTCAACAGTATAAACCGATGAAAAAGAGATCCCAATAACGAAAACACCAATTCCAGCATGAGCCAGCGTTTGGCCAATAATATTTTTAGGTATTCGCGAAAATTGGCTTTTCGGTTGGCGAAAAAATAATTCATGCGTCAATCCTGTCAATGATGCAGCGATAGTCCAAATGCCAAATGTTCCTCCAATAACTGCTATGAATGAATAGCCTGAACCGTTGATTAGTGGCCAAAGAGTTCCTAGTAAAAAACTTAGAGTAAGGGGCAGCCAAAGTATTGAAAAAAGCCTTTTAATTCTATCGCGCCGCCACTGAGCCATTGCACCGATACCGGCGAGCAGTGCTAGTGGAGCTGCAAGCGGTATGAAGACGGAATTGAAATAAGGTGGCCCTACAGATATCTTCCCAAGATTCAAACTATCAAGAATTAATGGATAAAGTGTACCGAGAAGGATGGTTGCAGCGATAACGACTAGGAGAAGATTATTCACTAATAACGCCATTTCGCGGGAGAGCCAGCTAAAGTTTGATGAGCGTTTTATTGTGATAGCTCTGAAAGAATAGAGCAGCAAAGATCCGCCGACTATTAGCCCCAAGAAAACGAGGATAAAGATACCTCTTTCTGGATCTGTTGCAAAAGCGTGAACCGACGTTAGGATTCCCGATCGTACTAAAAATGTGCCTAGAAGTGATAATGAGAAAGTGAAAATAGCGAGTAGCAACGACCATGCGGCAAATATACCTTGTTTTTCTGTAGCTACCAGCGAATGAATAAGCGCCGTTGCAACGAGCCATGGAATGAATGATGCATTTTCGACCGGATCCCAGAACCACCATCCACCCCATCCAAGCTCATTGTACGCCCACCAACTTCCGAGTGTGATTCCGATGGTTAAGAATGCCCACGCCATTATGGTCCATGGGCGTGACCAACGTGCCCATGATGAATTAACTTCTTTATTAATAAGGGCTGCAATTGCAAATGCAAATGTGACGGAAAAACCTACATATCCCATGTACAGCATTGGAGGGTGTATTGCTAATCCTGGATCCTGGAGCAAAGGGTTTAGATCATATCCATCTAAAGGTGCTGGGAGTTGACGTTCAAATGGATTTGAAGTGAACAGTAAAAATAAGAGAAAACCAACACTTATCAAGCCCATTACGCCTAGCACTTTTGCAACCATTTCCAATGGAATGTTACGACTGAAGTAGCTTATGGCAACTGCCCATCCTGAAAGAATCAGCACCCAGAGTAGCATTGAACCTTCGTGCCCGCCCCATACACCAGATATTCGATAAATTAAGGGAAGCGCTAAATTAGAGTTTCGCGCAACATAAACAACTGAAAAATCATAGTTGATGAACGACCAAGTTAAGCAAATGTAAGCAATCAATATAAATAAGGCTTGCGCATAGGTAGCGGGCTTCGCGAAAATCATCCAGTCAGGTAATCTGACAAATGAGCTAAGTAAAGGCAGGAAGGCTTGAATTATAGCGAAACACAATGCAACAACGAGAGAAAAAATACCAATTTCAGGAACCATTGTTACTCCTTGCTTCGTGCGCTTTTGATTGCTGCACCCACTTCCGGTGGCATGTAAGTTTCGTCGTGTTTTGCAAGAACTTGATCTGCCAAAAAAGTTCCATCTGTTAATAATTTGCCTTGTGCGACAATACCCTGACCTTCACTAAATAAGTCAGGTAGGATACCACTATAGTTAACGGTAACTGTTTCTAAAGTATCAGTGAGATCAAACTTTACTCCAAGCCCCGTTGAAGATCGTACGATACTTCCTGGCACCACCATCCCTCCAATCCGAAATCTTGTGTTGGCTGGCGAGTCTCCCGCTTTGATCTCGGTAGGTGTAAAAAAAAGATTAATGTTTTCTCTTAGAGCAAGTAGCGTAAAAGTAATAGCAAAAATTGTCCCCACTAGGATAGCCAGGGTAATTATTAGTCGTTGTCTACGCCGAGGAGTCATTTGTATCAGATTTTTTTGTTTGGTTGCTAATTATTAATTTTAATTGTCGGCGATGACGTCGTATCGGAAGCCATAAATTCACTATCAGGACAATGAAAACAATTAAATATGACGACCAGACAAACTTCCCGTAACCACCCATGAAAAAAAAGTCAGATATGCTCATAATTTTTTCATAAATTCTTAACCCAGCGTTTTCGTTTTTCTGTTTCAATAAGCTCACAACGAACTCGAATCAAAGCCACAGTTATGAAATGTAAATGAAATGCTATAACCATTGTAAGTAACGGTATGAGCATCTTGATATGCATCGACGGCGCTTCTGGTTTCATTATTGTTGCGCCTTGATGTAATGTATTCCACCAATCAACAGAGTAGTGAATTATAGGGAGGTTTACTACACCAACAATGGCGAGGATTGCACTTGCTCTTGATGCAGTGTGCCGATCTGAGAAAGAGGATTGCAGTGCGATGTATCCAAGATAAAGAAATAAAAGAATCAATTCTGAAGTGAGTCTTGCATCCCATACCCACCAAGTTCCCCACATTGGTTTTCCCCAAATAGAACCAGAAACCAGTGCTAAAAAAGTGTATGAGGCGCCAATTGGTGCAATTGCTCTGGCAAGTGCGTCAGCAACCTTGATTCGCCAGATTAATGATATAGCACCACAGGTTGCGAGCAATCCGTAAGCAAGCATAGATAACCAGGCTGAAGGGACATGTACGTAGATGATTCTAAAACTATCTCCTTGTTGGTAATCAGCCGGAGCTGCTACCAGTCCTCCGTATAGGCTATAAGCAAAAAACAGGAGACTGAGGATCCCAACCCATGGTACTACTTTTCCAGACATCCGGTAGAAATTAGATGGTGAGCTAAGTCTATGAAAAGTGGAATTGTTAGCCAATTTGTTCGGTTTCCGCACTAAATTTTTTAGTTTGGGAGCGATTTATTTTCGTGTTAAATTATTCAAGTATAAATATAAAATTAGTGCAATACGGTCTGTTAAAGCGCATACCAGTGTTCACTTCTACGGCATTAATGTTTGAAATATCAATTGTACAATTTAAGTCGAGTAAAAGGTAACTCAAAAATAGCATCATTCAGACGTGAGAGATAAACTAGAGAGATCGGAATGTAAAGTTTTAATCTCTTCCGGTGTCAGAGGTACTAACGGAGGTCGCATTCTTAACCAAGATTGATTTTTAGATGACCAGTGCGCAAATTCTTTGAGTGCAGGCACTAGCGCGTGACGCCCAAAAGCTTCTCTGACAGAAAGCGCATGCTCCTGGAGTGTCGGTGTTTCGGCGTTTCCGTTCAGCCAACTATCAAAAATTTGACGTATTCCTTTAGCATTAGCATTTGCTGTAGCAGAAATTACACCGGCACAACCATTATCAAGAGTCTCAAGAAGATGTGTTTCATTTCCGGGAAAGATCGATAGGTTAGGAAAATTAGAGGCTAGCTTCAAGCTATGATCTAGATTTCCTGAACTATCCTTCACTCCCGCAATTATGTCCGGCAATGCAGAACATAACTTCGCAATCAAGTTAATCGATAGCGGAATCTGCGACATAGCAGGAAAATGGTACAAGTAAAGTTCTAATTTTTTATAGTTCAGGCGGTTCACTACTTCAATGAAGGCATAAAAAAGCCCTTCATCTCCGACATTTTTGTAATAAAAAGGTGGAAGCAAGAGAATTTTTGTAATTCCATGGTCGATTGCATGTTGTGTCAATATCACTGTATCTGATAGCGCGCAGCAGCCAGTTCCTACCATCAAACTCTCAGTTGATAATCCATTCTGCAGAACAAATTCTAAGGCATTCATACGTTCATCGACTGAAAAGGAATTAGCTTCTCCGGTTGTTCCAAATAGGCCTATCCCGTGACAGCCTTCATTCAGTAAAAATCGTCCATGAGTTACTAATTTTTCATGATCGATAGAGAGATCTGCCTTTAAAGGCGTAAGTGCTGCACTCCATACCCCGTAACTAGGCAGTCTAAGTAGTTTGTCGTTCTTATCATTTTTCATCGAATTTTCTCTCTCTAAAGATAGTGTTAATATTGCTAGTGTATTTTAGCCCGAATGAAAAGTTTAATCGAATTGAGAAATAATCGCTTCCAACTTAACATTACAAATCATTATTTTGCCGGTTTTTTTATCTTGTATGTGCTGTGTTTTTGTTCGGTTGTATTTGCGTTCGACGATAAGGATTTGATTAAGCTCAAGACCACTGGTGAATGCCAAGGCTGCGATCTGAAACGCGCAAATTTATCTCATCTAGATCTTTCAGGAGCGAATCTCAAAAGAGCAAAACTAAAGAGCGCTAATCTTCGAGGCGCAATTTTAAAAAATGCGGATTTAAGCTATACAGACTTGTATCGTGCCGATCTTAGTTATGTTGATTTAACAGATGCTATCCTAATTCTTGCAGATTTATTGGATGCTAATCTTAGTTATGCAAATTTAGAGAGAGCAGATCTCTCTATGGCTGGAATGAATTTTGTGAATGCAATTGGAGCCAATTTTAAAGATGCCAAATTGCGAAGCGCTTATCTGGAGCAAGCAGAATTAAATTCTGCTAATTTAGATCGAACTGATTTTAGTCATGCTAATTTGTATAAGACCACTCTATTAGATTCAAAAAATACAAGAACTATGGATTCGATCGATATGTATTCAGGAGTAAGATTAGAAATTCTGCGAGGTGCCGAATTTACGCTTCAGGAAATGTATGTAGCTAGCTATTATGGAAAGTATGTTGAAGGAATATTGCGAACAGGACCCCTGTTTTGCCGTACCCTAATGCCCAGTGGTTCATTTTTTAATGGTGTAACTGAATCTGAGGGCTGTATTTGTGATGAGAGTATCTGGAATATTCATGCCTTTGATGCTGAGACAGTAGAAATAGCATGCCCCAAGTTAATGGTTATTGATTAATTCTATGGTTTATAAGTTGATCTTTTTATTGTCATCTAGGCGTGGTCGCTTGCTGTCGCGGCTGACAACTGTTTCTCGTTGACCCAAATTTGCGAATGCTATGGCTGTAAAAACCATGAGAATGGGCTCTATTGGCACTCTGAATCGACTCCAACCTTGAAGTCCATACAGTAAAAGTAATAGAGAAATTATTAGAAGATGAAAAAGTAAATGTGCATGACATCTAGGATTTGATATTGCTCTTATCAGCCCAATTAGTCCGATACCACGTGTAATAAATGGAAAAGCTGTAATTAAGATAAATAAAATTAGGTATGTCGGATTAACATCATATATATTTTTCAAGAATCTCGACAAAGTAGTGGAGTTATATTTCATCAGTTGGTCATATTGTTCACTAGGCGGCTCAAGACCGATGTAGTCAGTAATTGTTCTTGTTCCCCCTGAGAGCAATGTTCTTATAGCTGCAGTGATCTGTACTTGTGCCAAAATTGTTTTTGGTGCTTTCAATATGAGATTCATATAAGCATTACGAATAGCTTTTTCGCATCCGCTGCCAGGCTCTCCAGAATTTAGACATGAAGGATCATACCCATGTTTTTCGAGGTAATTTATAACTGCAGGAGTAGAGTCTGGGAGGCCATAAGGCTTTAGCGCTCTATAGTAGTATTGGGCTTGAATTGCACCGCTTTGCGTGAGACCGAAGTCTCCAAAAACTGCATGATTTCGAACTGCCCATGGAGTGAGGATGATCAAGGTAACTGCAGTCGCTAGGGCACCGAGAGCGCTAATTTTTCGCCAATCTATTCGTATGAATCGCTGCCTCACTAATAAAGAGAAAAACAAAAAAAATGGTAACAGAAAGATACAGTATGCACCCATCGGACGAGCCAGAGGTAACAGTCCAGCTAAAAGAGCAATCAAAGCTGCATTCTTTAGCGAGGCAAGTGATGGGCGATCAATTAATTTAGAGATTTCTAATAAAAGAAAAGTTAAAATCGCTGCAAAGATCAGATCACTTTGAGCGTGATGAGCTATACCAATAAGATTAGGATTAAATAAGACCAGTGCTTGAGCAAGATTCTTGTTTGCTTTAAATGGCTCAGCTATTCCTCGTGTGGCAAGGCTCATTAGCCACAATAGAAAGCATTGCCCCGCTACGATGAAGAAAATAGCATTGCTGAAGCCAAAAAGCTTTATAGGCACAGCAAACAGTATGGCTGGTAATGGACCTGCCCTACTAAGAGGCTTTAATGAGTCTTCGACTGAATTATGGTGTTCAATAATGTGCTGATCGCTTCGTATTAAAAATTGGCCTCTTTCGGCAAGGCTTAGGGCGGCTCCCCAGTACCGTTGTCCATCGGATGCTTGAGAATAGGCTGGATGCAACATATACGTGTCACCAAATAACGATGTTTGGACGCTTTTAGGTTTGGCAGACATCAAAAGAATTAAATTTATCAGGATAAAAAATACTAAAAAAAATACTTGCACTCGGTTATCTTTTAGCGAGCTAAAATTTGTAAATAAATAGCGAATGCGCGTTTGCATATTAGGAATCGAAAGGGTTAAAAAGTTATGTGGGGACGATTTATCAAAATCTTAATACTGTTCTAGATCCAGTGTTCTGTTTGAAGCGTATAATACACGTCAAGATTACCCAGAACCACACTATTGTTTATAAAGGCAATGAGCACTAATGAAACTTAGCGTAATTATTCCGATATTCAACGAAACCAGTACAATTAATCAAATAGTTGAACGAGTCCAGAGTGCCCCGTTTGAAAAAGAGATATTGTTGGTCGATGATGGTTCTACAGATGGGAGTTCCGAACAGATTGCTCGGTTGTCAGAAAAAGACAATGTAATTGCGTTACGTCATCACTTAAATAAAGGCAAAGGAGCTGCAGTTCGCACTGGAATTCAGAAGGCAACAGGAGATATTCTTTTGGTGCAAGATGCAGATCTTGAATATGACCCTAAAGACTATGAAAGAATCCTCGCTCCTTTTGAAAAAGATGATGCAGATGTAGTTTTTGGCTCACGTTTTATTGGGGGACAAACGCATAGAGTTTTATATTTTTGGCATTCAGTTGCTAACCGTGTACTCACAATTTTTTCTAACGTTCTATCAGATTTAAATTTAACTGATATGGAAGTTTGTTATAAGGCTTTTCGCTCAGAGATCATTAAGGATATTAAGCTAAAAGAGAATCGTTTTGGATTCGAACCTGAAGTTACCGCAAAGATAGCTAGATACCGAAAAAATAATGGGCAGCGTTTACGTATCTATGAAGTAGGAATAACTTATTTTGGAAGAGAATATACCGAAGGCAAAAAGATAGGTTGGCGAGATGGGGTTTCGGCGGTATGGTGCATCATAAAATATAATATCTGGGATCGTTAGTCAGACAGCTTTAAGAATTGTCGGATCAAAAAAATGATTTAGCAAAACCAATTTGTTTTAACTCATATGTATGTAATGGGATAATTTTTTGATAAAGTATGGAGAAACAGAATAAACAACACGCTTTGGTGCTGGAGTTGTCAGGGCCAATGCGTAAAGAAGCAGAAGTCGCGATGAAGATTCTGTCTGATGCATTGGGTATAGTTTATTTGCAATCGCGAAGTCCATGCCCTCATATTTCTCTTGTCAGCGAACTAACTATTTTCGACATTCGACAATTTTTAAAAGATCTACGTTTTTTGGTAATAGGCCTAGAAAAATTTATTTTGCGAGGAAATGGTCTGGGAATTTTCGTTCGTGAAAATCCGGTAATCCATATCCGCTGGAAACTAAACCAACCTCTAAAAAATCTCAGAGAAAAAATTTTATCGGTTTTGCATAATTCCAAAAAAAATGGGCATGTTTCAAGCTATGATAAAGATTTGGATTGGCTTCCAAAAACAACTCTTGCATTTAAAGACACATCATATAAAAGTCTATCGGAAACTATAGAATCAATAAACGATTTAAATTTTCTAGAAATTATGGAAGTCAACAGCCTGTCTTTGTATGAATATTCGTCCATAGAAGGTGAAAAGTGCCTGCATACATTGTTTTTCAAGTCAGCCGTTGGATAATTTTTCAACTGACATCGAGGTTTGAGGTTACTTCAGAAAAACATATTTTTGAAAAATAGAAAAACTCATAAAATGATACTTACCCAAGAGTGAAAAAAGTAATTATTCGACGTGAAAAACGGACCATGATGCGAAGAATATTGAATGTGCTTTCTTCCCGGGCGCAAAGGCGATTAGAGAGAATACGGACAGCGCCAATTCGTATTCATCACAAGTTTCGTCCATCAACTCAAGTTTCTAATGGAGAATTTACATGGAAATATTCTACGCCAACTCGCGAAACATGGGTAAGAGCGAAGACAATGTTTACTAAGGAGCCTAAAACGATCGACTGGCTAAATACTCTTCCTTCAAAGGGAACTTTATGGGATATTGGTGCTAGCGTTGGTTGTTTTTCTTTGTACGCCGCTAAATCAAGGAATGCTGAGGTTGTTTCTTTTGAGCCTATGGCAAGTACATATTCTGTTTTGGAAGAAAATATACATCTAAATAACTTAGGTTCTTATATATTTCCTTTTTGTGTTGCTTTTTCGGACAAAACAAATATCGGACAACTTTATCTTACTAGTAGAGTTGCAGGAACATCAGAACACAGTGTTAGTGAACACATTGGTAATTTAGATAATCGTGCATTCATATCCAGCCAGAGTTCTATTACTTATACCGTTGACGAATTTGTTAAAAGCTTTAATTTACGGATACCAACGTTTATAAAGATTGATGTGGACGGAACCGAAGCTAAGATCTTTGACGGTGCGTATGAGACGTTACGGCAGCCGACCTTACAATCAATTTTAGTCGAAATAGATGAAAGAGATGAGATTTCATTTAGGGAGGTATTAAAACTTTTGAATACTGCTAATTTTCAAGTTGAATGCCGGACTCCGTTAAAAAAAGGATCCGAAAATACCATGTTTAATTATATATTTTCCCGTAAATTCATCTAGAATTTCTATCTTGCAAATGCCATTATTGTAATTAAAAAAATGATATCAATCTCGCGATTCATGCTTCTAATTTCGTTTGTTTTTTGTTTTTTACTGACGGGATCAGTAAATGGGCAAACAATAGAGCAGTGGGGACAAATGCATTACCAAATTTACGGTAATTCAGAAAGTCGTATTGTGCCAGAGAATAATAACTATGGTGCCTATGTGCGAAGTTACCCCGATCTGTTGGTAGCCTATGGTAAGTCCAATAATTCTAATTCAACTGTATTGAATGACGGGGCATTATCAAATTGGGGGAAGTTACACTATGAAAAATATGGAAAATATGAGGGCCGTAGTCTTCCTTCTAGTGAAAACTACAGAGACTATGTTCTTGGTTATCCGGATTTATGGCATGCCTACAAACTTGCAATTGGAAATGCAGCTAATAATAAGGAGAGTTTTCAAGGATGCGTATACACAAGCTCACAACTCAAATGCTCAGGCCATCGAGGTGGATTTCTTAGTTGTATTTTGACAGATTCAATAAATTTGAGCTGTAAAATTGACTCTTCTGTATCCGAGCAGTTTGACCTATGCTATTTGGTAGGGAGAAGCGGAGTAGCATGCAACGGAAATAAGGGCGGTTCACTTCGGTGTAATCTTGTAGGCGCAAATATTGTATGCAATTACACTAGTATAAGACGGTGAATTTTTTAGCTCCCATTGTGGGAATCTAAAAGTTCATAGGTTGACGGAGCGCTACTTGCTATATACAGTAATTTGATGTGATTTAATTAGTTTGATGATTTAAGAAAATGCTGGCAAAAAACGTTTACTGATTTGCTTAATCTAAAGTTGATCAATGGGAGCAAAAAGTGGTGAAAAACCTAAAACGATTCGTAACCATAAAATGACCAGTTTTCTAATGATATATCGTTGTGCTCATAAGCGTAGAACTGTAAATTGTTGCCCCGATAATTAGAAAAAATTCTGGATTAGAGTGTTAAGAAATGCGAGAGGTCATGGCGTAAAAGCACGAGAAGTTTTTTGATAGTGCAGTTTCCAACCTTCAATACTATGGCAAATCCTTTGGGTTCTGGGGACAGCCTTAGTAATATAACTATTAGTCCTGTGTTAGAAGGAGCATTGTTGGAAACATAAATAGATTGGCGCATCTATCTCAGAAGTGCAGGATTGTGTTAAGTTCTCTACTATAGAGTAGATCGGATCGCCGATTAATTGGTTTATTTAACTTTAAAGGAGCTGCGAAAATCATATGCCGAATAAAGCCCCAGCGGAAATAGGTATGCAATTATGGGAAATCGATACCCCATCACTAATCCTAGATCTTGACAAACTCGAGTCAAACTTGGATGTAATGTCTAAGAGTGCTGATGATTTAGGAGTTAAATTGAGGCCGCATGCAAAAATGCATAAGTCTGCAGATATCGGAAAACAACAGATTGCTCGCGGAGCAGTTGGGTTGTGTTGCCAAAAAGTTTCGGAAGCAGAGGCGCTGATCGATGATGGTATTAAAGATGTCTTAGTCACTAACCAAGTGGTAGGAGCCAACAAATTAAAACGATTTGTTGAGTTAGCGAATCGAGCAAAGGTAGCTATATGTGTTGATGATGCAGAAAATATTGCCGAAATTAATAGATGTGCTGAAGAGCAGGATGTATCAATATCAATATTTATAGAAGTTAATGTAGGCGGCGATCGTTGTGGAGTCTTACCTGGTAAGCCAGTATTAGATCTTGCTAAAGATATATTGGACGCTTCGAACCTTTGTTTTGATGGACTTCATGCATACCAGGGGAAAATTCAACATATACGCTCATTTGAGGAGCGAAAAATCGCTATCTCTGACGTATGTCAGCGCGTTGAATCTACTATTCAATTGTTAAAAAGCGAAGGAATTTCTTGTCGAACGGTTACTGGCGGTGGTACTGGCAGCTGGGAATTTGAAGGTTCAAGTGGCGTCTTTTCAGAGCTTCAAGTGGGATCCTACGCCTTTATGGACGCGGATTATGGAAGGAATGAAGATATTAATGGGCAGCAAGCGTCTATTTTCGAGCATAGCCTTTTTGTCTACACAACTGTGATGAGTGTTTCGCAGGAGAATTTGGTTGTAGTTGATGCGGGCCTCAAATCTTTAGCCTTCGATTGCGGTATGCCGTTAGTGGCAGACGACAGTACAGTTAAATATCATAGGCCATCGGATGAGCATGGCGTTCTTGATCTATCTCACTCGGATCGCAAATATCAACTTGGTGAAAAAGTAAGACTTATTCCTGGTCATTGTGATCCTACTGTAAATTTACATGATTGGTATGTGGGAGTAAGGGGAGGAGTTGTCGAGGCAATTTGGAAGGTTACCGCACGAGGAGCTGTCTTCTAACCTGACACTATTATGATTCGGATTGGAGTGATTGGCACCGGCGCAATAAGCAATGAGTTTTTGGTTCCTGCAATAAGGAAGGTTGATAACGGCATCTTTTGGAGCGTGCTTAGCAGAGACCAGAACCGTGCAGATTTTTTTTCGGTATATCATAAGGCGCAAGCGCAAAAAGCTAGTTTTTCTGATATTAAAAATTTTTTACAAGATCCCAAACTCGATGCGGTGATAATAGCTACTCCCGACGGGTTGCATGCATCACAGGCAATTGCAGCAGCCCGAGCTGGAAAGCATGTTTTTGTTGAAAAACCGATAGCAAACTCAATATCAGATGCAGAGGCTGTTATCGCAGAATGTGACCGATATAATGTTAGATTAGCAGTGGGCTACCATAGTCGATGGCATCAAGGCCATAGGAAACTCAGAGATAAAATTTCGAGAAATGAATTGGGAACGATTCATCATCTGCGAGCTCATTGGTCATTTAAAGCTAATGAACGGTCAGATTGGCATGCTGACCCAGCTCTAGGTAGATGGTGGAGTCTAGCTGGTGTCGGAACGCACTTAATTGATTGGGCGCACTGGCTTTTAATGCCAACATGTGGCGTCATCACAAGTACAGATGCCATTATTAATCGAGCGAGATATAACAGAGATCTAGATGTGTCAGCAACTGTTACATTGCAATTTGAGTCGGGCGCAACTGCCCAACTTTACTCATCAATACTCGCGTCAGGACCAACGCGCTCCGAAATATTGGGCACCGATGGCCATGCACACTGTGAAAATACATTAGGGCAATGTGGCAACGGCACTATTCAGATGTCTGAAGGTAATCTCCTGTTTGAACCATTAAACCCATACCAGTGTCAAATCGCCAATTTTGTAGATGCAATTATTTGCAAAAATAATCCAGAAGTTTCTGGTGAAGACGGCCTTAGAAATGTGAAACTTCTCGAGTCACTAACCTCGAATTAATATTGCGCAAATGTATTTCACATCTTATGTGATACGTATTTCGTTACTAGGTAACCCTCTAAGCCTTCACTTCCGCATTCATATCCATGGCCACTTTCCTTGACGCCTCCAAAAGGCGTTTCTGGAACAGTTACACCAAAGTGGTTGACTCCTACCATTCCTGCTTCAAGAGCACGGCTTATTAGTTGGACATTGGCCGCAGAGTTAGTAAAAGCATAGGCAGCTAAGCCAAACGGTAATGAATTAGCTTTATCGATGACCTCATTAATATCAGACCATTTTTGAATGGGCGCTATCGGCCCAAATGGTTCTTCCGTCATAATCCGTGCAGAGTCTGGGACGTCAGCGAATACTGTAGGTTGAAAAAAATAACCATTCTCACCAATACGTTCACCACCAGTTGTTAATCGAGCACCTTGTTGAAGTGCATCTTCGACGAAATATTTCATGGCGTCGAGTCTGCGGTCGTTAGCGAGTGGACCCATTTGAACATTCGATTCCATGCCATTTCCTACAGTTATCGCGTTTACTAATTGGGTAAAGCAGTCCACAAAATTCTCGTAGATATTTTCATGAACGAAGAACCGTGTAGGACTGATGCAGACCTGTCCAGCATTTCGGTATTTGGTTGCGACAGCTTGCTTGGCTACCGCTTCTACGTCGACATCGTCAAAAATGATTACGGGAGCGTGACCACCCAATTCCATTGTAGTACGTTTCATATGGCTAGCAGCCAGTTTGGTTAGGTGCTTGCCTACCGGAATTGATCCGATGAAAGATACTTTTCTAACAATTGGTGAGTTTATAAGGTATTCTGAGATTGTGGCGGGTACACCAAATACTAAATTCAATACTCCTTTAGGTAACCCGGCGTCATCTAAAGCTCGAGCGATTTCTATACAGGTTCCTGGGGTTTCCTCAGAAGCTTTCATGATGCATGAACATCCTGCCGCAAGAGAAGCTGCAATTTTTCGAATAACATTAGTTCCAGGAAAATTCCAGGCCACGAAAGCAGCAACCGGTCCAACAGGCTCTGGAAGTGTCATTTGGTTGAGACCGATGTCTCGGGCAGGAATTACTCGACCAAATGCGCGCCTACCTTCTTCTGCAAACCATTCCAACGTTTCTGCGCATGAGACAATTTCTGCGACAGATTGATCTAATACTTTGCCTTCTTCAAGAGTCAATATCTCACCGATAAATTGTTGGCGTTCTCTTAAAATTTTTCCAGCGTCTCGAAGTATATTGCCTCTTTCCAGTGGTGAGGTGTTTTTCCACACATCAAAGGCTTTGTCAGCTGCGTCAAGAGCATTGTTAAGGTCAGTTTCTGTAGCGTGAGGCAGTTCACCAAGAGCGTCTTCCGTAGCAGGATTTAGAACCGTTTCTGTCTTTCGCCCTTCACCTGACAACCATTCTCCATCAATAAATAGCTCAAGCTTTGTATATGTCATAACGTTAATTTCTCTCCAATAATCTGAAAGTAGATAAGCCAGTGGTCAAGAAAAGCCCGTTAACCATAACAGGATACTCATTGAACTAACTAATAGCACTAATGAAAACTTATGGGCCATTAATCTAGACGCAACTTTCTTTAGCAATGCGTATTGTATAGTATACGGTGTTAAAATACAGATGTTGTTGATAACAAGTGTAGAAAACGCGGTTAGGTGTATAGTAATAGAGCAGTGGGTGATGGCTGTTTCAATAATCCTAACTTAAGGAGGGTAGTTATGAGTTTATTACGTCGTAAGTGGTTGTTCACTAGTTGTGTTGTAGCACTAGCTGCATTTTTTGGTGTCCAAAAACAGGCTGTGTCAGACGGGCATGGATTCACAATTGGAGCGACAGTTTGGGATGTATCTTCGACACCGTTTGCTGTTCCGCTAGTAAAGGCTATGAGGGAAGCAGCTGAAGCCGCCGGTGTAAATCTTATAATCAGCGATCCCAAATGGGATGCGTCGGTTCAAACTGAAAACGTTCGTGAATTTGTAGTGCAGGGTGTTGACGCGATCGGCATTGCACCGATTGATGTTGCCGGGATTATGCCTGCTGTTCAGGAAGCATGGGCGGCTGGTATTCCAGTAGTTGGAGCTCTTGGAGAAATTGAAGGTGCACCGTACGTCGGTGTGGATGATGTCGAGTACGGACGCCGTTCTGCCAAACTAATGCTTCAAGTTATTCGTGAGTCAAATATAGATGGTACCGCTCGCATCGT
>CAYFJI010000048.1:0-14890 GCA_964343365.1 uncultured Acidiferrobacteraceae bacterium | reverse complement strand
CGTTGTTCCATATTGGCTAGCTCAGGTAGCAGGAGCCGCTACCGCATCTCTTGTTCTTTATGGCATGTTTTCAGATGCAATTATTGAATTTGAACGGGTTAATGGTTTGCTACGAGGAGGCCCTGGCAGCGAGCTTAGCGCAATGGTTTTCGGAGAATATTTTCCTAATCCAGCAATTTTCGGCACAGCCGAGGATGCATGGAGAGTAGTCACTGTACGTACAGCATTCATTGCCGAGGTCGTGGGTACGGCGATGTTAGCCTTGTTGGTTTTTTCGCTTACCAGTGACCGAAATCCATCCCGACCTCCAAGCGCTGCTGCAGCGGTGTTGATTGGCGTTGGGGTGGCAGCAATTATTTCAGTGATTGCGCCGTTGACTCAGGCAGGCTTAAATCCAGCCAGAGATTTTGGACCGAGAGCAGTAGCATACTTTTTGGGATGGGGTGAAATAGCCATTCCAGGACCTAGAGGAGGTTGGTTATTTATTTATATTATTGCTCCGATGGTGGGGGCCATAATCGGTGGAGCTGTGTATACAGTGATAAAAATGGCTCTTCCTTCCAAAAAAGAAGTCTAAATTTGGTAGAACTTGTAAACAAGTTTTTGATTATTACTTTAGGGTAATTTCCCTAAGGAGTTAATATGAAAAATTCTGCACAAATATCAATTGACGCGACTACTGCTCTAGGAGAGATACATGATCATTTGTATGGTGCCAATCTTGAGCATTTTGGACAGTCAATCTATGGTGGGCACTGGGCTGAAATGTTGCAAGATCGGAAATTTGCTGGGCAGGATCATATGTATATTGGGTTACAAGAGGGTTTGCGCCATGAATATTCGGGTTTTGGCGTAGTCAGGCCGTGGCTTCCTGTTAACCCCGATAAAAAAATAGTTCGGTTCGTCCATGACAATACTATTTTTTATACTGGGCGTCAGTGCCAAAGGATTACTATCGAAGCAAATGATAGTTATCCGCATGGAATAAGACAGGAGAATCTTTTCTTAGAGAGCGGCCGAAGCTATAGGATTAGAATCGTTCTGAAAGGGCCAATTGACAAAGTAAATATTGATTTAGATGGTCAAAGTTGGCTCATTACCGATGTTCCAGATGACTGGACCTCTTTTGAAAAAGTTTTACAAGCAAATAATACAAACGCAAATGGAATTTTATCAATAACGTTTAGTGGTATTGGAAGTTTATGGATCGGATGCGCTTCCATGATGCCTGACGACAATATATTAGGCCATCGACAAGATGTAATTGATGTTATAAAAGATTGGAGTCCTACCTTTTTAAGGTGGCCAGGCGGTAATTTTGTATCGGCTTACCACTGGTTAGATGGTGTCGGTCCTATTGATAAAAGACCAACCCGATTGGATCCTGCTTTTAATTTACTAGAGTCAAACGATGTCGGAACTGATGAGTTTGTCCAATTATGTCGATTACTTAATTCGGATCCAGTACTAACAGTAAATATGGGCGATGGTACACCGGAAGAAGCTGCAGCATGGGTTTCATACTGTAACGGTGATGAACATACTGAATACGGGAAATTACGAATCGAGAATGGGTTTATAGACCCTTATAATGTAAAGACTTGGTTTGTGGGGAACGAGCTTTTTGGCAATTGGCAGGTGGGGCATGTAGATCCTGAAACATATGCTCGTAATTATCTGGAGTTCGCTAGAGCTATGCGTGCTGCCGATCCAGATATCGAATTAATTGCTGTAGGCGTCCCTATAGATCTATATGGCAGATGGAATGAAATGGTCGCGAAGATATGCGGAGCGGAATTAGAGGAGCTTTCCCTGCATTATTATTCTATTCGTACGGAAATGATGAAAAATAAGCCAGAGGGTGGAAATTTATATAATGCGAAAGTAGCTTGTTCAATAGAAGTGGAATCAATGCTAGATCAAACTATTAATGTACTGAATTCTGCAGGCGCCCCTCATGTTCCAATAGTATTTGACGAATGGAATACATATGTTGACGCCAAAGCCCCTGATTTTATAGGCAGTTATGATTTGGCAGATGGCATTTATGTCGGTGGAATAATGAACGGTTTACTTCGACGATCAGAAAGAATAAAACGGTCTTGTATCTATAATCTAATAAACGCTATGGCTCCGTATCGCGTCGCTCCCACTTACAATTGGTCGTTTCAAACAGATGGAGGACCACAGAGTACTTATTGGCTAGCTAATGGAGAAAGCACTGACGGACCACCGAGCGCGTGGAAGATGCCGCAAGCTTTGGTTCTGGAGCTTTATACAAAATTTCGAGGAGATAAATCAATTCAATGTAATGTAGAAGGGCCCACGTTTGTAACCGAAGCTACTGGAACTCTACCCGCTTATGATGACGTTCCTATAATTGACGCAGCAGCAACTATGGATAGCGACACAGAAAAAATCTATATATCAATCATTAACCGACATGAAAGTGAAAGTGTCAATATACAACTTAATGGTTCAATTTTATTCGGGGATATTTACCTAGTTGAAGGAGATTCACCATTGGCTACGAATACGGCATGTAGCCAGGACAATGTAGTCATCAAGAAACAGAGTTTCGATATCGAAATTCAACCACTTGAAATGCCACCCCATTCTTTCGCAATGCTGGTGTTATAAATTAATTTGAACAGGATCTAGTTAATGAAAAAGAAGATAATAGTTCAACTTCCTTTGACCGCTAAAGAGGCTCCTGGTTGGGATGAAAAAAGTACGGATTTACCGACGGGAGACTTCGCCCTGATTCAAGAACGTTATCGTTTAGAGCTTGATGCCTTAAAGTCTGTGAATGCAGAAATTTTGGAAATTCCGCCTGATAATGTAGAAAACCTAATAGAAGCAGCTCGAGATGCGGACGCCATATTGGTATCCTGGGGAGTATACCTTGATGAAGCAATAATAACCCAACTAGATAAATGCGTAATTCTTGCCGTAGGTAGTGTGGGGACAGATATGGTCGATGTTGAAGCAGCTACGCGCGCAGGAATCGTCGTAACTAACACGCCAGATGTTTTCATTGA
Organism: uncultured Acidiferrobacteraceae bacterium; assembly: GCA_964343365.1. Taxonomy (GTDB): domain Bacteria; phylum Pseudomonadota; class Gammaproteobacteria; order Arenicellales; family UBA868; genus CAJXWH01. The sequence goes on along the minus strand of CAYFJI010000048.1, from coordinate 11,849 downwards.
GGAGACGGCAGATCATACCTTAATGTTGTTATTAGCTGCTGGTCGGCGATTACGAGAAATAGACGAAATAGTACGGAAAGGGCAGTGGGCTAAGGGTCGACCAATCCTGGCAAAGTTACCGCGCCTTTGGGGGCAAACTCTTGGTATTATTGGTTTTGGAAACATCGGCACCGCGGTTGCTAGAAGAGCCAAAGCGTTTGGCTTTCACATTATTGCCCATGACCCTTACGTGTCCGAACTTAAGATAACTGGCGAAGGGGTTGAACCAGTATCGTTTGCTGAGGTTTTGGAACGATCTGATTATCTAACCCTCCACACGCCGCTAAGTACAGAAACCACCAAACTAATTGGCAGTCTGGAGTTAGATGTCATGAAAAAAACTGCGATATTGGTCAACTGCAGTCGAGGTGGAGTGGTAGATGAGCCTGCCTTAATTGATGCGCTTGAAAATGGTACTATTGCCGGAGCTGGGCTAGATGTATTAGAGAAAGAGCCCCCGCATCCAAACAATCCTTTATTATCTTTGTCAAATGTAGTGCTCACGCCGCATGCCGCATCGGCTACTACCAGAATGAGGCCTGCAGGACGGGAGCGCGCCGCTCGCGAAGTTGCACTAGCTTTGCAAGGGAAGTGGCCCATGAGTGCTGTAAATCCATCAGTACTTCCCCGCACTCCACTTGTGAGATGGCAGCCCATCCCAATGATGAGAGGCCCAAATAGATAAGGACGGTATTCTAAAATGAATCATTTCTGATTGATGGTGTTAAAATGATCAGTATCAGAAACATCAAATTTATCCTCGTTTTCCTAATAATATTAGTAACTGGTTTAGGAATTTGTGCATGGTGGATCTACGACCAAATGCATCACAACTTGGCGACAGATAGCCAAGTAATTCTTATTTCGCCAGGAAGCAATAATCGTGAAGTAGCTAAAATCTTAGTTGATAGAGGAGTAATTAAGGCAGAATGGACGTTTGTTGTTTTTTCAACTATAAGGGGTCAAACACGGAATATTAAAGCTGGTGAGTATCTTATCAAGAAGGGGTCCTCTCCCGCACGCTTCTTAGAAGTGATCGTAAAGGGGGAGGTGGTTTCTTATCCAATTACATTAATTGAGGGATGGGAGTATGATGAAATTGAGTCTTTCTTAGTTGGTGCCGAGCATTTAATTTCGGATATTTCTGGATTGGATAATGAAGAATTACTGCGCAAAATAGGCAGCGATCAAGAAAATCTTGAGGGAATTTTTTTCCCGGATACTTACTATTCAGTTCGTGGGGAAACGCAGTCATCAGTATTGATCAGAGCGCATTCTATGATGAAAAAAAAGCTTAATGAGGCATGGAGTTTGAGATCCGCGAACCTTCCATTGAAAAAAAAATATGATGCATTAATTCTTGCTTCAATAATCGAAAAAGAGACTGGCCGAGATGAAGAACGAGCACATATTTCGGGCGTCCTAATTAATCGGCTTAGACGAAACATGCCGCTGCAAGTTGATCCAACTATAATCTATGGTTTAGGAAAAAATTTTGATGGAAATCTCCGGCATCAGCATTTGAAATTAGATGGCCCCTATAATACGTACTTAAGACGCGGACTTCCCCCCACACCAATCTCAAACCCAGGAATGAAATCGTTAATGGCAGCTGTACAGCCTAAATTAACTGAAGATTTGTTTTTTGTTTCCCGTGGAGATGGTACTCATGTGTTTTCAAAAACACTTGAAGAGCACCAATTAGCCACAGACCGTTATCAAAAATGAGAAAAAGTTAGTAATCTGGATAAAATGCAAAAAAGAGCAGGGCGTTTAATAACTTTTGAAGGTGGAGATGGGTCGGGAAAGACCACCCAATTAAAACTTTTAGAGAAACGGTTAATTCAAAATCATATAGAGGTCTTAACAACTAGAGAGCCAGGAGGCACTCAATTAGGAGAAGCATTGAGGCAACTGCTACTTAATGGAGATTTTATAACTAACCCGGATACTGAGATGTTAATTTTATTTGCAGCGCGCTCTCACCATCTCTCAACAATTATAATACCAGAATTAAATCGTGGTTGTTGGGTTCTTTGTGATCGATTCACTGATGCTACTTTCGCCTACCAAGGCGGGGGAGGAGGGCTCGATCAAAAACGTATCTCTCAACTAGAGAAATTTGTTCAAAAGGGAATAGAACCTGACCTAACTTTATTGTTAGATATACCAGTGGAAGAAGGTTTAAGTAGAGTTAAGAAAAGAGGAGGCAGTCTGGATCGGTTTGAAAAACTGGATAAGATGTTTAAAGAACGTGTTCGCCAGGCCTATCTAACGCGTCAAATTGAGGAACCACTTAGAATTTGTTTAATCGATGCGTCTGATACGATTGAAGCCATGCACGAAATTATTTGGTCCAATGTATCCAAGCTTCTTTGATTATTGACGATGAATATATCTGCCCCATGGCTTCAAAAAATTTTTATAGATTCATTTAAGGAAAAGAGTAAATTTCCAACAGCACTTTTGATAGTTGGTGATCAAAATATTGGAAAAATAGAACTTGCTAATGCTTTTGCGCAGAGGCTGCTTTGTCAAAATTTAGCAGGAGACAAAGACTGTGGCAGCTGCTCCTCTTGCCATCTTTTAGAAAATGGAAACCATCCAGATTATCACCTAATCACGAATGAATATTCTATGCGTGACTGTTCCGATAGTTTCCTTCGTGCAGCCAGCCGATATCAGCTTGGTACTGAAAAAGAAAGAAGCAAACGCAAGACACCAAAAAAGACAATAGTAGTAGAACAAATTCGTGAACTGGTAGGTAATCTGTCAGTTAGCGCGCATTATGGGGCTGAGAAAGTTGTTATAATTTATCCTGCTGAGGACTTAAATATAAATGCGTCAAACGCTATGTTGAAAACGTTAGAAGAGCCAACACTAAAAACATATTTCCTTATTTTAATAAAAGAATCATATTTACTTCCGGCAACAATCCGTTCGAGATGTGTGAAGCTTACTGTACCCAAGCCGAGTGGGGAAATTAGTTTAGATTGGCTTCGTAAACAAATCAAAATTGAACGTTCTGAAGCAAAAGTACTTTTAGGACTGGCGGAGGACTCGCCGTTTCAAGCTTTAGATATTTATAACAATGAAAGTATTACGATTCTCAAAACTTTACCCCATGATATCTTCCTAATTATAGAAAATCAGATTTCCTTAGGGAGCATTGTTGAGAAATGGAAAAACAATCAGGCACGCGTAATACTGAAGTGGTTGCAAATGGAGATTATCAATGCATTCCGAGCTGCCGTTGGCTTGAACAGCTCAGAAACGGGTCAATTACTCTATAATGAAATTGGGTTAATTAAGTGCTTAGAAATTTATCGCAAAGTCGGGACTTTTCTCAGTTGGCCAGTTAATGCCACAGATGAAAAACTTTTTCTTGAGGGTACAATAATTGATTTGATGAAGGTTAGGTTGGTTAATCAAAATGAAACCTAAACAGCTTGTAGACTCCCATTGTCACATTAACTTCAGCGAATTTCTCGGCGAAGAGAGTGAAATTATTAGACGGGCGAATTCTAACGGCGTCAATCACATTTTGATTGTAGGTGTCGATCAAGCGGGAACTGAATCAATAATTAGAATGGTAGATAAGCACACTAACATTTATGGCACTGTAGGAGTCCATCCGAATCTAGACCCAAAAGAAGAAAGCGAAATCACACTTGCGGAATTTGAGAAATATACCAAACATCCAAAAATCGTAGGTATAGGTGAGACAGGACTGGATTATTATCGTGAAAATAATATACCGTCCAAACAGGTTAAAAGGTTTCGTGTTCACATCGAGGCTGCAAAAAGGCTGTCTTTGCCCCTTGTAGTTCACACTCGAAATGCCCGGGAAGATACTATCGCTATCCTTAGTGAAGAAAATGCCCGTGAGTGTGGAGGGGTTTTGCACTGCTTTACTGAAGATTGGATCATGGCAAAGCAAGCTCTCGATCTTGGTTTTTATATTTCTATTTCTGGTATCGTCACCTTTAAGAAATCGGAGAGCGTTAGGGATGTTGCAAAACGGATTCCACTAGAAAGATTACTGGTCGAAACAGATGCACCTTATTTAACGCCAAGCCCTAATAGAGGAAAAAGAAATGAGCCGAGTTTTGTAGTTCATACAGCTGAATTTTTAGCGGAGTTAAGAGGGGAGCCCTTCGAAACATTAGCTGAAGTAACGACCAATAATTTTTTCCAACTCTTTAGGAAGGCTGGAAACAATTAGTCTGCTAAGTGATCAACTAGAAAGAATTATAAAAAAACTAAGGAAATCCGTGTCCAGGGACATGATTGGGCGTATAATGTATATTATGTTAAATAGAAGCACGTTGTTTATGTTTGACGTTACGCCTATCCCTATCGGAAAATTAGTGTATCCTTAATATGTTTTTAAACCCAGTATACAAAGTAAGAGAAACAACATGGCTCAAGACAAAATAACAGAAACACCAGACGCTACGCCAAATTCCACCGCTGCAGAGAAGTCCCGATCAACTAAGACCGGAGGAATGATCGGACCGTCAATTACAATACATGGAGACGTCACGGGTGAAGAGGACTTAACCGTGGATGGAGTTATTGAGGGAACAGTCAATTTAAAAGAAAATAACCTCGTGGTTAGCGTGAACGGAAAAGTAACTGCGAATGTTAACGCAAGAATCATCCGAGTGGATGGAGAAGTTAAAGGAGAGTTACGCGGTACAGAACAAGTTTCAATAAGTCCTTCAGGCAAAGTTAGTGGGGATATAAGGGCTCCTCGCGTTGTATTAGAGGATGGTTGTCAGTTCAAGGGCTCAGTGGATATGGATCAAGATAAAGTCTCAGGTGGAACAGATCGTGCCCGCACCCCTAGATTGAGACCAAGCAATGCGCGCCCTATTCGTTCTGGGCGTGATCCAGCCGATGTCTTGCGCGGCTGAACGGCGCCCTATTAACGTACCAACCTATTAATTTTAATTCTCTAGGCATAAATTTAAAATTCTAAGCAGAAAATTCGCAGCAACTGAATCCCTTTGGCCTGATTTATGTTTGCTTTTTAGGAACTTTTTATTGTGTCCAGTACTCGTAAAGGACTACAAAGGGAAAGCAATGAAACGTGTCTAAAGTTATTGCTATAGTGGAAGATGATTTAGATCAGCGCGAAAATTACGCTGATGTACTAGTGGCACATGGGTATCAAGTGCAGTTATATGCTAGTAAACCCGAGGCGTTAGCGGGTTTTGCTAGCGCATTGCCAGATTTAGCCCTTCTGGACGTAATGCTCGGTGAAAATATGGACGGTGGGTTTGATTTATGTATGGCCCTTCGAAATCAAAGCCAGACCCTTCCAGTTATATTTCTTACAGCTAGAGATAGTGATGCAGACCGAATATCTTCCCAACGAATGTTAGCTTGGGATTATATAAACAAACCAGTAAATTTAGAATTCCTGGTGGCACGAGTTCATTCCCTGTTAGCAATCGCTGACCACCTCAAACAACCAGATGATAACGACGCTATCCAAAAAGTTGGAGGACTCGAGCTTGATCAACGAAGTATGTCGGTTAGATGGAAATCAAATGCAGTGAACTTAACACTAACTGAGTTTTGGATTGTAGAATCTCTGGCGCGACGCCCGGGCCATGTGAAAAATTACGATGCACTTAACGAGGTTACGAGGCAAGGGTTAGTTGAGCGAAATACAATAAATGGTTATATCCGTCGGATTCGTAATAAATTCCGAACTGTCGATCCAGGTTTTAATAACATAGAAACAGTCCACGGAACCGGTTACAAGTGGTCAAAGGAGCAGTAAAGTTAACTAAGAACCGAGATAGGAAAAATCGGCTCTCTTCAGAATTCTCCAGCATTGATAAAAAAGATTTTCGAACGTTTCGAAGTCAAAGTTATCGCTTCGGTTTAAAGATACGTACAAAACTCCTACTTTTAATTTTATCGCTCCTAGCAATTCCCTATATGGGGTACAACTCAGTACGTACTATGGAAAAATTTCTCCTAGAGGGTCAAATGGAGGCGTTAAAGCTTACTTCGGAAGGTATAGCCACGTTACTTAAAGATAGAGCGAATTTGTTTTCAGATAGTGAAGGGATTCCGGAATTTCTCATCCCGACCCAACAGTTACCCCAGGAGTTGATTGCGGCGATACCCTTTGAGGTGTCTGTGACGGAATGGTCGTCTGCTCTGAACAATTTAATAGATTACACTGGCGGCCAATTTTTTGAATGCGATTCATCTTACGAACCTAATTCGTTTTCAGTTAGATTTGGAGCTGGAGTACATAACAATTTTTACTATGCATTGTTTAATATTACCGATGATATTGTTATCTTGCGAGATCTCGAACGTTTATCTCTGGATCATAACGATTCACTAAGGTTAGCGATTACAGCTCAAGATGGCACGATTAATAGATTTTTGTTCACTGCCGCTGAATCAGGACGAATGAGTATCTATGAAATGAAAGAAGATTGGCGATACACTGTAACGGGAGACCCAATACGAGACGTTGTTGCCGAATTAGTGCCAAGAAATAATGGTTATTCTATCAAAATTAGAGCTCCATTGGAATTTCTTGGTCAGGCACGACAAATAACATTTAAAGTTGTCGATGTTGATGATAAAACTTCTCTAGCCATTGAAAATTTTATTAGCACAGCTCCGGACGCATCCCAGTATGCGATTGGAAGGGTTCGTTTAATATCACCTGAATTAGCTCGATTGATTGAGCCGTTATATCTGTCTGCATCGCAAATTACCATATGGGATAGAAATTTTCAGTTGAGAGCTGAAACAGGAACTATTGTACCCGATGATTACAGAACCTATCTTGCTTTCGATGTTGAGACTGTGGGATGGGATAGATTTAAAAATAGCTTGCAAAGAATAGGCGCTAGAATACTTCGAAGTCCATTGATAGATCCTGATGAATATCCAGAAGAATCGAGTCGGGAAGACCAAAGACTACTCAATCAAATTTTCGATACAGGAAATTCGATAGCTGAAAGACGGCGTTACGGAGATGCTCGTATAATCGCCGCCGGTCATCCAGTTTGGTTGGAAGATGAAGTAATTGGATCTATACTGATAAAGCAGAGCGGAAATAAAATTCTTTCGTTACAATCTAATACTCTTAGAAGATTTACTCTACTGTTCTTGGGGGTATTTCTATTTTTAACTCTTACTATTCTTGTATTTGCATTCAGGATCACCTATCGAGTTTCCAGTCTTCAAAAGGAAACAGAACATGCTGCAACTCCAGACGGGCGTCTAAAGAAAACTTTTATCAAAAGTGGAACGCGATCGACTGATGAAATTGGAGATTTAAGCAGAGCTATTTCGCAAATGTTGCAGAACCTTAGTCAATACACGCAATATCTCGAGCGCCTCCCGGATACATTGGCACATGAGATGCATAATCCATTAAACGTTGTGAATTCTTCATTACAAAATCTTGAGCGCAATAATAGAGAACTTCGAAGTAATGGTTACATGGAACGAGCCCGTAACGGTATTTTCCGTCTGCAAAATATTGTAACAAGTTTAACAGAGGCGGCTAATTTAAAGGACGGTTTAGAGAGCGAAATTAATCAACGAGAATATTTTGATTTAGTTAAGTTGGTTAGAGGCTGTGTGGATGGTTACCAGTCAAGCCATCCTAATTTCCGTTTTATTTGTGATAGTCCTAAAAGCCGGTTAAAACTCTATGGATTTGAAGATCATGTTGCTCAGATGCTTGACAAGCTTGTAGATAATGCAATCGCATTTGGCAATCCAGATGGTGATATTTTAATAAAATTACAACGTCAAAACCAAAGCGTTGAACTTTCAGTGACAAATTGGGGCTCAATATTACCGTTAGATATTGAAAATCGTTTATTCGATCCTATGGTGTCAAGTTCGAAAGATGCTCGTAGGACGCACTTGGGTTTAGGGCTTTACATTGTTCGCATCATTGTAGAATTCCACGGAGGAAAGGTAATTGCGAGAAATCTACCATCTAAGGATGGTGTAACTGTTACGGTTATGTTCCCTCTTTCATTTGAGACTTAACTTCAGTTAATTTATTTATTTTCTCAATTAAATCAGCAACTTCTTGCTTTCCTTTTTTTACCTCCTCGGAAGTCAAGCCTTGTAATTCATGCGGAAAGACAACCCAGCGGTCAGTCTCATGAATGAAATAATCGGGCTCAAAATCTGTTACGTTTCTACTAGGCTTATACCAGGGTGTAGCGATTCTTATTTCATGTGGAGTATTCCGTTTTGCACGTGCTTTTAGCTCGCTGATCATCGCCGCTATACTATTTCCTGAATCAAATATGTCATCAACAATCAAGATTCGATGCCTATTTTCGACATTGTCAACCAGATAACCTAATCCGTGAACCTGAACATTAGCCGCAGTGCGGTCAAGTCCAGTATAGTAAGATGTTCTTATGGCGATATGGTCGGTTTTAATTCCCGCATAATCATATAACTCCTGTACAGCTATTCCTATCGGTGTGCCCCCTCTCCAAATTGCAACAATATAATCAGGGATAAAGCCACTTTCTAGAATAATGTGACCTAACTGAAACGAATCTCGGAGCAGATCAGTTGCCGTTATATAAATTTTATCATCGGCCATATTTTGGTCGTCTTTTCTCATGCTAAGTTTATTTTTCATTCTAGCGTTTTTTGTTTATAACCTAAATAGTATAGTATTGTCACAATATTTTAAGAAAATATATCCGTGAAATTAATTAAATTAATTACGACAGAAACAATAGAGACACTTGTTTGCTTAAACAATAAATTTGTACCTGCGGTTAATAGACTAAAACCGTCTGATTTACGACATATTGTGACGCAAGCTAAATATGGTCTGTGCCTAACTGTGGAAGGCAATGTTGCTGGTTTTATACTTGCGCTTGAGCCTGGCGCGAACTATCAAAGCCAGAACTACCAGTGGTTTGAGAAAAGATACTCCGAATATCTTTATATAGATCGGATAGTTATAGACAAGAAGTATCAAAGTTGCGGTTATGGACAGCTTCTCTACAATCGGTTAAAAGACATGAATAAATCTAATATCTGTCGATTCACTTGTGAAATAAATATTAAACCCAAGAATCCAAGGTCATTAAAATTTCACTGTGATTATGGATTCAATCCTGTGGGATCACAGCTAATCGATAACGCAAAAAAACAGGTTTTATTAATGGAATTGCTTCTATAAGAATTGGTTTCTCCCTATGTTATATGACTTTATTCGCTAAACGAGGAAATGCAACAACATGTTCTGCTTTTAATGTGAGCCGAACCGGCTCTCCCAGATTGATATTAGTATGACTTGGGAACAAGGCCAAAAGATCATTAGTATGATTCGTAGAAAGAGTGTACAGGATATCGGCTCCTTTAAATGCTTTACGCTTTACGGTTGCATTAATATCACCACTAGAATCCAAAACTAAATCATCTGGTCTCAATAATATATCTAGCTCTGTACCTATTTCAAAAGACAATGAAACAGGACTGGCAAGTGATCCCAGTTCCGTTTCAACGATTGATTGAGACGCTAATATTCCTGGTAAGAATGTGCCATTACCAATAAAATCTGCTACGAACCGACTGATGGGTTTGTGGTAAAGATTGTAGGGAGTATCCCATTGCACTATCGAGCCTTGATTCATAACTCCAACCTCATCTCCTAGAGCAAATGCATCATTTTGATCATGCGTAACCATGATGCAGGTTATGTTATTTTCTTTTAATAACTCACTAATTTCTAATCCCATTTGCTCCCTAAGGTCAAAATCAAGATTAGAAAATGGTTCATCCATCAATAAAAGTATTGGCTTAGGAGCTAATGCTCGAGCCAAAGCTACTCGTTGTTGTTGTCCTCCCGATAGTTGATGAGGAAAACGATTTGCTTGGTCTTCGATATGCATTCTTTCCATCAATTCGTCAACTATTTTAATTTTTTCAGGATTACTTATTTTTCTCAATCCAGATTCAATATTTTCGCGTACGCTCATATTCGGGAAAAGTGCATTATCTTGAAAAACCATTCCAACTTGGCGCAATTCAGGACGTACATGAATAGTTTTACTAGAAACTTTTTTACCATTTATAACTATATTTCCATCAATTAGGTAATTAAACCCAGCTATGGCTCTCAGTATTGTTGTTTTTCCACATCCGCTAGGCCCTAATAAACAAACTTGACTACCCTCCTTCACAACTAAACTAACATTTGAAACAACTATATCTGATCCGTATTTACAACTAACATCAGAGATCTCAAGTAAACTTGTTTTTTTCATTATTATTAAAGGTAATCTTTAAAGATTATTAACCTTCCAATCTATTTCGCGTTTTTGAAATTACTCGGCACAAAATAATTACTGGTAATAATCCGGTTGCTACAATCAATATCGAACCGAGGGCTGCTTCGCCTAGATTCTCGTCTGATGCGTAATGATAAACATGTGTTGCAAGAGTTTCGAAACCAAATGGCCGTAAAATCAATGTTGCTGGCAATTCTTTCATACAATCTACAAAAACTATAGTCAGTGCTGATAGTATGCTACCTTTAATTAATGGTACGTGATAACGCACTACTGTTTGCCGTGCACCACTTCCGAGCGTTCGAGCAGCCATGTCTATGGATAAGGAAACTTTTTCTAAACTTGATCCAATCTGTCCTATGGCGATCATTAAGAATCTAACGACATAAGCAAATAGAAGGGCCCCTACTGTTCCGCTTAAGATTAAGCCAGTAGAAACACCGAGAAATTTCCGAGCTAGACCGTCAACATAATTATCAAATGTAGCAAACGGAATAAGGATTCCTATTGCAAGAACGGCCCCAGGGATAGCATAACCTAGAGAGGCAAATCGTGTCATGAATGTCAAAAAAGCGGTCTTCGGTTGAAGTCGACGGCTATAATTGATAAAAATTGCCAACACTACACAAACAATGGCAGCTATTGCTGCGAGCAAAAAACTGTTGATAGCCAAGATCTGAAAATCTTTAGTCCATGACTGATTAAAATATTTAAAAGAAAGCCGGCTCAATATTGTGACTGGAATAAAAAATCCAACAACAATCGGAGTAACGCAGGTGCCAATAGCAAAAAAACTACGCAAACCTCGGAGTTTATGCGTTGGCAAGGATCGGAAACGGCTTGATGGTTGTTGATAAGCAATTCGTTGCCGTCGGCTTATATACTCAATGAGCAGTAGAACTAAAACAATGACAAGCATCAATGACGCTATCTGTGCGCCAGCTGAAAGACTTCCAAGACCTAACCATACATCTATCAAACCAGCTGTTAATGTAGGCACTGCAAAAAAAGATACCGTGCCATAATCATTCAAAGTTTCCATTAGAGCAAGAGCCATTCCTATTACTATTGCTGAACGAGCAGTTGGTAAAGATACGCTGAAAAATGTGCGCCACGGCCCTCTGCCCAACGTTTGGCTAGCTTCGAGAACATTTACCGATTGTTCTAAAAAAGCGGATCGGGCGAGCAAATAGACATAAGGATATAGGACCATTCCCATTACAAAAATTGCTCCACCTAAACTTCTAATACTAGGAAACCAATAATCCCCCTTTTCCCAATCAAAAGTGGCGCGCAGAGTACTTTGAACCATACCAGAATATTCCAAAAGATCGGTGTAGGCATAAGCGACCACATAAGCAGGCATTGCCAATGGGATCAACAGCAACCACTCAAAGATTTTGCGCCCTGGAAACGAGCACATAGTAACTAACCAGGCGGTACTCACTCCAACAACAAAGACCAAAAAGCCAACGCCCAGCATGA
>CAYFJI010000047.1:0-14931 GCA_964343365.1 uncultured Acidiferrobacteraceae bacterium | reverse complement strand
CGTTGTGTTTATTACTCATAAAATGAGGGAAGTATTTGCCGTATCAAATCGCGTCACCGTATTGAAACTCGGAAAAACGTTTGGCACTCAATCTATCTCAGAAACCAATGAAGACGACCTAACCAAAAAAACTTTTGGTGAAACTGTGCCGAATTACATGGATCGACCGTCCGTTAAAACTGAGGCTAAAGCCATCGAGATAAGAAATTTAGTGACGATCTCACAAAGGCATCAAAAACCATCTCAAACCCTTTCTTTAGATGTAAAAAAGGGTGAAATTTTAGGTTTAGCTGGAGTCTCGGGCAATGGACAAACGGAACTTATCGAATCTATCACTGGTTTACGAAAAGTTACCCAAGGAAAAATTATTATGCTAGACAGGGACATGACTAATCAAAAGCCTAGAGATTTCATTAATCTCGGTGTTGCTCACATCCCTGAAAGGCGGCGAGAGTTGGGAATCGTAGAACCCATGCTCGTTGCTGAGAATGCTGTACTTAAAGATTACCGAAAGCGACCGTTTTCTAATTTCACGGTACTAAACAAAAAATCAATTCATCGTCATACAAAAGATTTAGTATCTCGCTTCAACGCGCTTGTGCCAGATCTATGGCAGACTGAATCCAGAATCTTGTCCGGCGGCAACATTCAACGTCTAATTCTAGCTCGAGAAACCTGGCGCCAGCCACCGATAGTGATAGCATCACACCCAACAGAAGGGTTAGATGCCAAAGCTATCAGAAATACTTGGGAGCTGTTCTTAGAGCTACGAGAAAATGGTTCGGCAATACTTTTGGTCTCTGAAGATCTAGACGAAATCATGTCTCTGTCAGACAGGATTGGGGTGATTTTTCAAGGCTCCATCGTCGGAATGGTCGATGCTAAAGGTGCAGATCGCTCAAAACTTGGTCGCTGGATGGCTGGAAGCCAAAAGAAAGAGAGCGCTTAACCTAACGACTTATTTAATTGCATAGTTTTCATCATTCTCGGAAATATGGAATGCCCAGCGCCTTCGGAAAACGAATCCTGCCAATTACCCCAGCAACAACTGCTAGCGTGACTAGGTACGGCGCCATTGCGACAAACTGCCAAGGCACTATTTCTTTGATTTTTGGATAAGTCGATACCCAAGTAGCAAAGCCATCAAAAAATCCAAAAATAAATCCGCCAAAAAGAGCAAGCAAGGGATTTAAACCACTAAAAACTACTACGGCTAATGCGATGAAGCCGCGTCCTGCCGATATTTCCTTGGTAACCGCCCCAAACCAATCAATGCTCAAATAGGCACCTGCCAAACCAATTAAAGCTCCCGCCACAATGGCTGTGCCTAATCGCAAAGCGTTGACGGGGATCCCTGCTACATCTGCGGCCCCCGGATTTTCGCCCACAGCCTTAATTCGAAATCCAAGCTGGGTTCGATATAAAACCCAGTAAACCACAAATGCTAACACTACTGTAACCAAAACCATAGGACTTAAGCTTCCCACCCCAAGCGGAATAAGTTTTACCTGCACCTCTCGTGGGACACTGTGAAAACCTGCTGTTCCCAAATTAATCAGCATAAAACCAATAATACCAAGTGCCAGCAGGTTAAGGCCCACCCCCGTTATCAATTGATCCCCTTTCCAGTAAGTGCTCAAAACACCAAAAATAAATCCCAACAAGGCACCCGTAGCCAATCCCACAATCATTCCGCCTATTGCGCTACCAAGGTACTCTGCCCCTAAAGCACCGGTCAATGCGCTAATTAGCAACATACCCTCTAGACCAATATTAAATAAACCAGCCGACTCTTCAATTGTTTCTCCAATTGCCGCAAGAGTTATTGGTACCATCGCATGCAAAGAGATAAAAAGGATCCCCCAAAGATGTTCAACTTCCATTGTCACCCCTTTTTTTTCTAAACTTGTTTCTTATGAACCAAAAAATTCTCTTCAGTTCCGGCACTGCTAGAGCAAGAATGATCACCCCTTCGACAATTCGAACCAACTCCATCGGTACACCTGGCGACATTTGCATCATTCTGCCACCCACCATTAAACCGCCAAAGAAAATTGCTGCAAATACAATACCAACTGGATGATTTCTACCAATCATTGCTACTGCAATGCCATCAAAACCTAGGTCAACTATTTGAGGCAATCCACTAATCAATGCATAAGTGGGAGGACGCCCCATTACCTGGACAGCTCCTGCCAAGCCAGCCACAACACCACCTAATAGAAATGCCCGAAGAATTTGTTTTCTGTGGCTGATACCAGCGTAATGAGCAGATTCAGGATTATGACCGGCGACTCGAAGTTCAAAACCAACAGTGGTTCGCCAAATAAGAAATAAAATTACCAGTACCGCGACAACAGACACTATGATACCGTAATTCAAGCTAGTCCCCGGAATAATTCGCGCAAATCTCGACGTTTCAGCAATGCTAATCGTCTTCTCCCCTCGAATTGGATCCATTAGAAGCTCAGCGACCACATAAAACGCAAAAAAACGCGCGATCCAATTGAGCATTATTGTCGATATAACCTCATGCACGCCACGCGTTAGCTTCAAAATAGCTACTGGTAAACTCCATAAGGCTCCCGCCACCATCGCTGCCACTAGAGCAAGGAGAAGATGAAAAGGTGCTGAAAGTTGAATTAGGCTCACCGAAACTGCAGCAAGTGCGCCCATGTAAAGCTGACCCTCTGCCCCAATATTAAACAAACCACCACGAATAGCAATTGCGAAAGTAAGTGCGGTTAATACTAGTGGCGTAGCATTAGCTAATGATTCAGCCCAACTATATACACTGCCAAAACTTCCCTTAAAAAGAGATACATAAGCAGCCCACGCATCGTATCCGAAGCCAAGCATTAACAAAGCACCGATAATAAGGCCAATAACACCCGCTATCATCGACTCCAGTATTGGATTTAAATATTTTGTTAGGGATCGCACGTCAATGCCGCTATCTAATTTCTCAAATTTCTTATTTTAAATATTTACCGGCCAACTTTTCTGCAATGAGGAAGGGGAGAAGCTTCGGCTTCTCCCCTTCTAAAATTACAGCATCAATAGATAGTCTATTCTTAATCTGGATAATCAGATCGAATTTCTTTGATGGTATCTGCACACCAACCGCAAGGTACAACCACTTCACCAGAACCAATCTTACTTCTAAGTTCATCCACAGCATCCCAAATCCAGGACGGAATTTCACTACGCATTACTAACCAATTTTCAGTGATAGAGGCTCGATCATCTTCCGAAATGGCACCTCCACCAATTCCAAAATCAATAAAATCAGCAAGATCCTGTTCTCCTGACATTGCGATACCACCATTATTTGGACCTAGCACCCGAACACCGCCTTCAAAGTTTCCATTAACAACTGACTCAATTGCTTGATAAACGCCGTAGTCTACCCGCTTCATCATACTTGCGATTACTCGATGACCATCACCCATCCAATCCTGGTTAGCGTCAACACCAATCATGAAAGGAGGTCCAGCGCTTTTACCTTTAGCTTCCAAATGCTCAGTGATAGCTTCTAGATCACCGATCCCTAGAGGTCCAGCAACGTTATAAATTAGTCCAGCGCCTTGGGCTAACATGGCCTCCGTTGCCGCCTTGCCCTTAGCAATATCGTCAAATGTACCTGTATAGGTCCAAAGCAAGCCTACATCTGCTTTTTTTCCGGTCATTTCTGTATATTTAGCGTTACCCCAATGCATGCCATATCTGTAACCAGCCTCAAACTTGTAAAGCACTGGAATCTCGATGCCTAAAACTGCACCAATTTTCTCATAACCATAGTGAGCAGCAACCATCGCGCCTAATGCTCCTACTAATGCTGAGCCCTTATTTTCTTCATAACCCACTTGCATGAGATTAGGATGGTCAAGCCATGTCACATCAATAATCGCAAAATTCTGATCCGGAAACTGACCTGCTACCTCAGCCATAGCATCTGCCAACAAAAATCCAACCCCTATTATTATGTCGAAATCACCACTTCGAGCTGCATTCTGAAGATTCGGTAAATAGTCGGTCGCTGAACCACTTTGGATTGAAACTAACTCCATTCCGAATTCAGCCGCAGCTTCGTCTGCACCTTTGAATCCCATATCGTTAAACGAAAGATCACCACGTCCGCCCACATCTGTCACCAATGCAATCTTCCCAGCAGCCATAGCTGTTCCTACATATGATCCGCCGAAAAACGCTAAAAAAGCGATCATTAAAGTCGCCACCTTTATACGAAAAATTCTCATTGAGAGCATCCTCCTGCTATAGTTTTTATGAATGCATATATCCTGATATATTTTAGTGAAGCTCATAATTACCAGTACTGAGAGTGAGAGTACCGCTACCTAGGTTTGGGGTCAACAACGAAAGAAACAAAAGATATCGCTTTTCATTTCCTCCTGGAACAGTTTTTTGTTAAAAAACCTCAGATCGGCAAGGAATTCCTGCTTGTGCCCCGTAACGAGTACATGCAATCGAGGCAGCTCGAGTGGCTATTTTTAAAACAGAATCAGTAGATTGATTTCCCTTTGCGATTTCCGCCGCAAAATAACCACAAAACGTATCTCCTGAACCAACAGTATCAACAACTCTCACTGTGGGTGCTGAAGCTCGAAATGACCCACTTTTTGATTCGGCAATCGCCCCTTTCGCACCTAGGGTGATGACTGTGGTGACTCCGTATTTCTGATTAATTGCTTTTGCAATTTCCACCGGTTCTCTTTGTCTGTCTAATGCTAAAACTCTAGACGCCTCGATTTTGTTCATTACTAGATAATCAATGGTCGAGAAAAGTTCTTCCGATGCTGGTTCTGAAGGCGCGAAATTGTAGACAACAGGAATAGATTTATCTCGAGCTCGAGATGCTAATCGCAGGTTCTGCTCCAACGGCACTTCCTGCTGTAATAATAAGACATTACATTCAGTCAATAGATCATCATCGACTTGATCCGAACCAATATCAAGGTTCGCACCACTTGCAACACCGATGAGATTCTCTCCATCCTTGTCGACCATAATTGTCGCGCAACCAGTTGCTCGGTCTGAAACTTTAACCAAAGACAGATCAACTTTTTCATTCTTTAACAAAGATAGCGCTATTTTGGCATGGTCATCTTGACCTACTCTACCAATCAGGCTCGTTCTAACGCCCGCACGTTGTGCAGCTAACGCTTGGTTAGCGCCTTTCCCACCCGGCTTTACATTCATTGTTTTAGCCAAAACGGTTTCACCTGGGCGTGGAAGCGAAGAAACAGGCATAATTATATCGACATTTATTGACCCAAAAACGAGTATCACAAATCTACCCCTGACAACATTTGCATTAAAAAGAAACTAATTTCCTTTTCATTGACATCATCTTTTAATCTATGAATGATCACTACATCTATTGAAGAACAAGTCATTCCTATATATTAAGTGACAAACGATGTGCGCGACTATATTTTATAAGGATAAATGATGCTTTTTATCCTAAATCAAAATATGCAGCATCCTGACTCAAAATAGATTCCATTCTAAAATGAAAAACCCTGTTGTTATAATAACCAACAAATTTTCTTCATTATCTAAGCCAGTCAAAAGAATTGATTTATGAACTATACCGAGCTACATCTTCATCTAGACGGCTCCATGCGAGCTCAGACGTTAATTGATTTGGCAAACAACGTCGGAGTAACTCTACCAAATGACATTTGTTTTCATTCTGGCCTTGGTTTAGAAGAAGCATTGATGAAATTCAAAACCACTCTATCTTGCCTTCAGAATAAGGATCATCTTAAACGCGTAGCATCAGAAATTTGTGAAGATGCAGCTTCATATGGGGTGAATACACTGGAAATTCGCTTCGCACCACAACTGCACCCAATCGGCCCCCCAGAAGAGATAGTGGATGCTGTCTTGGACGGAATTAGTGGGCGTGCGGGTCTAATCCTTTGTGGTTTGTATGGAGAATCCCCTTCGATTTTGAATTCACATGTTGAAATCGCAAAAAATAGAATAGGTGTGGTTGCAATTGATCTCGCAGGAGCTCCGCAAACTTCTCATAGGTGGCATATCGAAGATTATGCTGAGCCTTATCAGACGGCTTTCGAACTCGATATTGGGCGAACTGTGCATGCTGGTGAAGCAAGGCGTCCGCCATCGGAAATAAAAAAAGCTATAAATCTACTCCATGCACAGAGAATCGGGCACGGCACCAGCTTACTTGAAGATGTTACCGTACTGGATCTTGTGATTAAACAGCAAGTGGTCATTGAGGCATGCCCAACGTCAAATATACATACTGGCAGCATTAAATCTGTCAACGAGCACCCCCTTCCAACATGGCTGGAACTTGGCGTGAAAGCATGCATTAATTGTGATAATTGGCTTTTATCTGATGTTTATCCGGCTGAGGAACATCGGCGGGCACTTAGCATCCCAGGAATGTCCGAAAAACTTATTGATCAGTGCTTAAAGACAGGAAGAGAAAGCGCATTCGTGCGATAATTAAATTTAACAAAAATTTCTTATATAATCGTTAATATGTTTAATTTTTTTAAGTTTTAGTTATAAAAAATATCAGCAACATGGAACTAAAAAATCAATCTGATTTGCGTAACCTTTATGGGGATCCTCATGAGATCGCTGTAAGAAAAGTATTGCCCAAATTAGATCAGCATCTTCGTCATTTCATTGAGTTAAGTCCTTTTTTAGTTTTAAGTACAGTGCGCTCCAACGGCTACTGCGATGCCTCCCCCCGTGGCGACGCACCTGGTTTTGTGCAAATCCTTGATGAAAGCACCCTTTTCCTACCTGACAGGCCGGGCAATAATCGCCTTGACAGCATGACTAACATTACTAGTAACCCAAAAATTGGAATTCTTTTTATGATCCCTGGATTGGAGGAAACATTAAGATTAAATGGCAAAGCAGAAATCATCTCAGATGTGGCGCTTTTGGAAAAGTCGATAGTGAAGGGGAAAAGCCCAAAGACGGGACTTCGAATTGAGGTTAATGAATGTTACATCCACTGTGGAAAGGCTATTCGACGGTCGAAACTATGGGATGCTGAAACCCATATAAAAAAAGGAGTTTATCCATCAATAGGAAAAATTATCGCCGATCAGGGAGCAGCGCCAGGAAGATCTGTTAAAGAAATCGAAAAAGATGAAGAAGAAGGTTACCGAAACAAACTATACTGATATAGTATATACGATTCATTCCCTCAGCTTGACCCATGATTTAAGGTAGTTTCGACAAACTCTCTAACAGGAGGTCAAAGAATAACCTATCATCGGCGGTCTCAGCTACAAGACAATTGGGAGGTTTTTTGGTCACTCCCCACCAATCAGCCACTGATGCACCTCGTGTCAAAGATGACTGTGTTTCAATCGCAACGTATACAGGACGAGTTTTAAATATTGTCTCATCCAGCATGTAGGCAATAACACACGGGTCATGCAATGGACCTCCATCCATACCATAACGGGCTACATCAAATTGACAGTAAAATTCCATCAAGTCAGCAACTATGGACGTGGTTCTACCCTCACTATCCGAAAACATATTTCGTCTCTCTTTAGTTACTAATACTTGGTGAGTAACATCTAGTCCTAACATTGTTATAGGCGCACCTGATTGAAAAACAATATTGGCAGCATGAGGATCTACAAAAAAATTAAACTCGGCTGCAGGTGTTACATTTCCTGGAGTCATAGCAGCGCCACCCATGCATACGATCTCCTTCACCTTAGGAATGATTCGTGGCTCTTGAAGGAATGCCATCGCAACATTTGTCTGCGGGCCTAAAACACAGAGAGTCACAGAGCCTTCTGGTTCATTTAAGAGACTTTCAATAATAAAATCAACACCATGCTTTTCTTGTAAGATCATGCCTGGATCAGGCAATACTCTCCCATCCGGTAGATCAAGACCAGTCTCTCCATGCACATATTCCGCAGTAACAAGATCATAAACTATCGGACGAGAACAGCCCTTATGAACCTTTATCGAAGGACTATTTGCTAATTCACAAACCCGTAATGCGTTTTTCGTTGTTAGCTCAATTGGTACATTTCCAGCTACGCATGTAATACCCAAGACATCGACCTCTTTAGGAGATGCAATGGCAAGCAAGATTGCAACAGCGTCATCATGACCAGGATCACAATCAATAATAATTTTCCTTTTCATTATCTAAATAAGAATTAATTTACGTTTGTCCGTTAAAATATAGAATCTGTGACGTCGATACAGTATGTAGATTTATACAAAAATTGTAAAAAAAATTTATTCTAACCAATTATATATGGCTTAAGAAACATGGTAATGGATAATAAAATAGCACGTATAGTATGTATCGGGGGCATGCACATGGATCACAAAATTCAGTGCCACCTTTATCCTATTTTAGGCGAATCTAATCCTGCCAGTACAACTAAATCATTTGGAGGTGTAGCTTTTAATATAGCAAAGTTATTACCGAATTTAGGATTCACAACAGGAATTGCAAGCCGAGTTGGTTTAGATTCACCAGGCGCTGCAATCATCGATTATCTGAATGCCGCCCCGATTGATCTTGTTGATGTCGGTAAAGAGTCATTCAAACCCACCGCCAGATATACTGATATTGTGGACGAAAAAGGTGGATTAATAATAGGGCTTGCTGACATGCAAATCTACGATTTATTAGATGACAATTATTGGTCTACTAGAATAGCCAAATTGCGGAACTGGGATGCATGGTGTATAGATACTAATATCCCCAAACTCGGACTTCACTTCCTCCTCTCTCAAAATGATCGGGCACGAATATATGTGATCGGAAGTTCTCCATCTAAGGCATCTAGATTACAAGATGTTTTACGGTCAATCGACACTCTCATATTAAATATTGCAGAAGCAAGCTCAATTACCAAACAGATATATAAAGGGGTCAATGGTGCAGAAAAAGCTGCAAAATTACTTTATCAAGAAGGCGTTGACCGTGTTATCGTCACGGCAGGTCCAAATGGTGCGGCCTGGGCAGATTCAAAAGGCAGTGGTATAAGTGATTCACCAAATATGAAAGCTACTACCGTAAGGACATCTGGGGCTGGCGATACTTTGGCTGCTGTAATAATCGGTGCACTTGAAAAATGCTGTAGCACAAAAGAAGCATTAGAATTAGGCCTGTTAGCTAGTAACTTTTTTATTTCGACGCCTGACCCTAATGTATCTATAACATGGCAAATTATAGAAAAGCTTAAGTTTAATTAAACGAGATGAACACACTTTTAATAAGTAATGAAATAGCTAGCGGACTAGAATCTGGTCATCCAATTGTTGCATTAGAGAGCACATTAATTAGTCATGGTCTGCCATCGCCTGATAATCTTAAAGTAGCGAAAGAGGCTGAAAATATTATTCGAGAAAATGGTGGTATCCCTGCCACCATCGCTGTAATTGAGGGAAAAATTCGTGTCGGACTTGACAGTAGCGAACTCGAAATGCTTGCCACATCAAGTTCGGTAGAAAAATTGAGTCGCAATAATCTAGCCACTGCAATTGCAAAAAATTCAACCGGAGCAACAACGGTTGCTGCTACAATGATTTGTGCGTACCGAGCTGGAATTCGCGTATTCGCAACAGGTGGTATCGGCGGCGTGCACCGAAATTGGAAAGAAAATTTTGATATCTCTGCAGATCTTACTGAATTGATGCGGACGCCATTAACAGTTGTTTGCTCTGGGGCTAAATCTATCTTAGATATTCCAGCAACCATAGAATATTTGGAAACTATGGGTGTTCCTATAATTGGTCTAGGGACAAACGAAATGCCTGCTTTCTTTTCTTCAAAATCAGGCATTGAACTAGATCAAACCGTGGATGACGCTAAAGAAGCAGCGGCGACAATTCGTGAACGCCGTCACCTCAAACTTGAAGGTGGTGAAGTAATCGCTGTACCACCCCCAGAAGACACTAAACTTCCACTCTTAACGGTAGGTCCATGGATCGAGGCCGCTTTGGATGATGCAAAAAATAAAAATATAAAAGGTTCTAAAATAACACCGTTCGTTTTAGATCGACTTCATATGCTTTCTAATGGTCAAACTCTTAAAACCAATATATCACTGATAAAGAATAATGCAAAAATCGCGACTCAAATAGCAAAATATTTGCTATCAGAAAGATAGTATAAGTGACAAACGATAGGTAATCGTTATTTAAATTTTCCTATAATAAATTGCGCCTCGACAAAGTTTAGCGACTTATTCCATATTTGGATTATATTCTCCCTTCGATGCCAAACTATTCATCCGTGCTCGATGTAAAACTACCTGTTGTGCTGCTTCTATATTACTACTTTTTCCATTCCAGGTTTCCATGGCAGCAGCCTGTAGAGCCCGACCATAAGAAAAAGTTACAGACCATGGAGTAAATTTTTTTAGCAAATTCATAGCATTAAGGTGCGATGTTGCCTCTAGGTCAGACTGACCTCCTGAAAGAAATGCAATTCCAGGTACAGCTGGAGGCACCGTACTAAAAAGACATTTCAATGTTTCTCTCGCTACTTCTTCTATGCCCGCTCTAGAAGGTGCGCTACTGCCTGACATAACCATACTTGGTTTTAACACTATTCCTTCAAGATTGACTCCTTGTTCTGCTAAAGCTTCAAATACGAGTTGTTGCGCATGCTGAGTAACTTTAAAACTCCGTTCGATACTATGGGTTCCATCCATCAATATTTCAGGTTCTACGATTGGAACCAATCCATGTTCCTGGCATAAAGCTGCATATCGTGCCAGCCCATGCGCATTCGAAACACAACACGCCTCTGAAGGTAGGAGATCACTCACTGTATAAACAGCTCGCCATTTTGCGAATCTTGCGCCTAACTGTGCGTACTCAGCAAGCCGAAGCCCAAGACCATCAAGTCCTTCAGTTAATTTTTCACCAGGCCAAAGCGCCATATCTTTTATTCCTGCATCAACTTTTATTCCTGGAACAATTCCCGCTGATTCCAGAACACTAATAAACGACTGACCGCTCATCGTTTCATCTCGGAAAGTCTCATCAAAAAGTATTGCTCCTCCAACATACTCACCCAAATTAGGCGCGGTTACCAACATAGTACGATACTCCCGTCGCATCTCAGGAGTGCTTGGAATGCCTAAAGCATCAAAGCGCTTTTTGCAGGTTGGCGCACTTTCATCCATGGCTAGTATGCCTTTTCCACTCGCCACCATCGCCCCTGCTGTCTTTCTTAATTGATCTATATTCATTAGTTTCTCCTACCAACAAAGCTAGTTATTTCACTATTCAATTTTCCCCCTAGCAACTGACCCAACTTTAACAATTTTCATTGCATTTGTACCGCCTTCGGAACCATATAAATCACCTTTTGTTAAGATAATCTTATCCCCGTCTTTGACCAAATCTCTATCTCTAATTTCCTTAACGGCCGCCCAATTCAGATCTGAACGCGACACGGTTGTAGCATTAAATGACACAGGATACACGCCGCGGTAAAGAGTTAACCTTCGTTCAGTTTCTTCCGATCTCGTCGCAGCAAATATCGGTATTCCTGAACTGATACGCGACATCCACATCGGGGTTTTCCCAGACTCTGTTAAAGCAAGGATGGCTTCTACATCATAGTGATTCGCCGTATACATAGCTGCCATTGCTATAGCTTCGTCAGTAGTCTCAAAATGATGATCTAAACGATGAGTAGAAACCATAGCGCTATGTTGTCGCTCCGCTCCTCTACAAATACGGTCCATAGCTGCGACAACAAGAGCTGGATGACGACCAACAGCAGTTTCCGCTGAAAGCATTACGGCATCCGTACCATCAAGAACCGCATTGGCAACATCTAGCACCTCCGCTCGAGTTGGTTGAGGACTGCTAATCATGGATTGCATCATTTGAGTTGCCGTTATAACAACCTTATTTCCAGCTCGGGCCTCTGCTATAAGTTTTTTCTGTACCCCTGGAAGTTCGGCATCACCCAATTCAACACCTAAATCACCTCGAGCAACCATAATTACATCTGTAGCATGGACGATCGATTTTATATTTTCAACTGCCTCTCGACGCTCGATCTTGGCTACTATGTGTGCATTGCTACCTGCGTTTCTAATTAACTGCCGGGCATATTCCACATCATCTGCGCTACGTACAAATGAAACTCCCACGAAATCAGCTCCCAATTCAGATAAAAACTCAATATCATCGCGATCTTTGTCGGTAAGAGCTTCAGCTGACAATCCGCCTCCTTTCAAATTGAGGCCTTTATGACTTAATAATTTCCCCCCTACCACAACACGTGTAGAGATCTCTTTTTTTTCTACATTCTCTACTCTGAGTGTAATACCACCATCATCCAATAAAAGAATATCGCCGCGCTTGATGTCATTAACTAGGCCTCTATATGTCGTACCAACTCTTTCTTCCGTTCCTGCCATTTCATCAAGTGTCATATCAATTATGAATGACTTCCCATTTCTGAGCTGCACGCTTTTTTCAGAAAAACCTTTGATTCTTATCTTTGGACCTTGTAAATCACATAACAAAGCAACAGCACGGCCTTGTTTAGAAGCAAATTCTTTGATCAATGATGCACGTTTTCTATGTTCTTCTCGACTACCATGCGAAAAATTGATTCGGGCAACATCTATGCCAGACCTAACCAAATTTGATATCGCTTTTGGATCATTAGTCGATGGTCCTAAAGAAGCAACAATTTTAGTGCGTCTCATAATGCTAGACTCCGAAGACAATAATGCATATTAATCAATTGCTCTATCCTCTAGAACGGTTACAGCAGGCAGATTACGTCCTTCCATAAATTCGAGAAAAGCCCCACCACCGGTAGATAAATAAGACATTTTTTGAGCTAAATCAAACATCTCGACAGCAGCCAAAGTGTCACCACCACCTACGATAGAAAACGCCCGCGAGCTACCAACTGCTGAAGCTAAAGCCTGAGTTCCAACGCTAAAAGCAGGAATTTCAAAAACTCCAATCGGGCCATTCCAAACGATAGTACCTGCTTCTAGAATTAATTCTGAGTAGCTAGCCACAGTTCTCGGCCCAATGTCTAGAATAAGTTCATCATCTTCGACAGTTTCAAGTGACTTAACCATGGTCGATGCTTCAGCAGTGCACGATTTAGCTACAACTACATCTATCGGCAATGGAATATTCTTATTATTCTTTTTTGCGTCTTTCAACAAACGGCGCGCTTCTGGAATCAAATCTCCCTCATGCATGGATTTACCGATCGAATAACCTGATGCCGCAATAAAGGTATTAGCTATTCCTCCACCAATAATTAGATGATCAACAATGCCAGTTAAAAAATCTAGCGCCATCAGTTTAGTAGAAACTTTTGAGCCTCCCACGATAGCAATTAGAGGTCTTGCAGGAGCTTGAAATGAGCGGTGGAGAGCATCTAACTCCTTTACTAAGAGAGGGCCAGCACACACTACTGGAGCATAACGAAACATTCCCTCTGTAGACGCATGAGCACGATGGGCAGTGCCGAAAGCATCCATAACAAAAATGTCGGCAAGAGTTGCCATTTTCTTCGAGAGATTAATGTTATTCTCTAACTCACCAATATTAAATCGAACATTCTCACAGAGTACAACTTCTCCTGCAGATATCTCTATTCCATCTAACCAGTTTCTTTCAAACCGGATATCTCTACTCAACAATTTGGAAAGACGATCGGCGATAGGTGCAAGAGAGAATCTTTCGTCCAATAAACCTGCTTGGGGACGACCTAAATGAGATAAGAGTATAACCCCCGCACCACTCGAAATTGCCATCCGAATTGTTTCCATGGATGCAATGATTCTTTGATCACTTGTTACTTTTCCATTTTCTAGCGGCACATTCAAGTCAGATCGGATCAATACGATACGATCTGCCAGATCAAGATCTGTTATCTTGACAAGATTTTCAGTAGCTATCATTCACACTGGTCTTGTTTATAAAAAGTATTTTCGACATTATCTATTAGTCGATGTGTACGTTATGACGCAGAAACTAGCGCCATACAGGTATCTAGCATACGATTTGAAAAACCCCACTCATTGTCATACCACGAACAAACTTTCACTGTCCTCCCATTAACGACCCGCGTCATCGATGCATCGTAAACCGAAGAAGCTGGACAATGGTTGAAATCAACTGACACTAAAGACTTATCGTTGTAATCCAAAATACCTGCTAAGCTATTTTCGGAAGCATCCCGAATTATTCTGTCAATTTCTGCTATTGATGTATCCCTTGCAGCCTCAAATGTCAAATCTACCAAAGACACATTTATCGTTGGCACACGTATCGCAAATCCATCCAGCTTGCCATCAAGTTCTGGCAAAACTAAGCCAACTGCGGCAGCTGCTCCCGTTTTTGTTAGTATCATAGATTGCGTAGCCGAACGTGCACGACGAAGATCAGTATGATAAACGTCCGTTAAGACCTGATCATTTGTATATGAATGGATGGTAGTCATCAATCCACCCACAACACCAATATGGTCATTCAAAGGCTTAACCAATGGCGCTAAACAATTGGTAGTACAAGAGGCGTTAGAGATCACTTGGTCACTAGCTTTTAATACTTCATGATTCACTCCATAAACAATGGTTGCGTCTACATCTTTGCCTGCAGGTGCGGATATAAGAACTTTTTTTGCTCCCGCTTTTAGGTGTGAACTAGACTTTTCCTTGCTAGCAAAAAACCCAGTACACTCCATCACAACATCAACATCCAAATCGTTCCAAGGTAACTTGGCTGGATCACGCTCCGCTAAAACTTTAACTCGGCCGTTCCCAACTACAAAACAATCATTATCTATTGTAACTGACTCAAAAAATTTTCCATGAGCTGTATCATACTGAAGTAAATGTGCATTTGTAGCTGCATCACCCAAATCATTTATAG
>CAYFJI010000046.1:0-15031 GCA_964343365.1 uncultured Acidiferrobacteraceae bacterium | reverse complement strand
GGGGCTGTAGCTCAGTTGGGAGAGCGCTTGAATGGCATTCAAGAGGTCGTCGGTTCGATCCCGTCCAGCTCCACCAAATTTGGTTCTACCTAGTTTAAAGAAGATGGAGGTCTGAGAGATTCTTTGCAAAAACTTTGAGGGGGTTGACAACAAAAACTCTGTCTTCAATTAAGGGATGTTTTTGTCGTGTATAGCATAAACCATTGCAGGCTAAATCGGGATGCCCTATCATGGGGGTCAGTCTGTGATTCCTGGCCATTAATTTGGTATGACCAGACCCTGATTTTTTGTCCTTAATTAAATGATTTATTAGATGAAAATTGAGAACAGATATAAAAACCAACTAACGGAGGATGAAGCGTTATGTATAAATTTAAAACATTAATTAGTTTGTGTATTAGTGTGGCCGCCATGATTATGGCGCTCGCCTCAGGTAGCGTCTCTGCTGCTGATATTGTTCTAAAGGCAGGACATTCGCAGAATGCCGGGGAACCGATGGACAAAGCCTTGCATATGATGAAAGAGCATGTTGAAAGCGCCACAGGAGGCAAAGCAACCATAGAAATTTTTCCTAACATGCAGTTAGGTGGCGAAGTTGAGATGATCAAGCAGGTTTTAACAGGGAGCCTCGATATTACTTCACCCTCCAATGCGCCACTAACAAATTTTGTCCCTGAACTGAAAATTTTTGATATGCCCTTCCTGTTTCGTGATGAGGCGCACATGATAAATGTTTTGAGAGGCCCAGTACTGCAAGATATTAATGACATTGTCTCAAAGAGAGGTATACGTTTATTGGGCGTCTACAATGTCGGTGTTCGTCACATTATGTCCAGTGTTCCTGTGCGCAGTATGGAGGACCTGAAAGGCCTTAAAATCCGTACTATGCAAAGCAAGTATCATATGGCTGCATTTAACGCGTTTGGCGCTAATGCGACCCCAATTAGTTATGCAGAACTATATTCTTCCCTTCAAACGGGTGTCGTAGATGGCGCCGAAGCGGCAAACACGAATTACTTTGGGAAGAAATTTTATGAAGTCGCACCGTATTGGGGTCAAGTTGGCTGGACTATTCTTACTGCTCCGTTAATTATGTCTGAAGATAAATTCAACTCATTGCCATCGGATGTGCAACAAGCATTAATTGAAGGCGGGAGTAAGGCTGCAGAATGGGAGCAGGATTATTATGCTTCAGTCGACCAAGGTAGGTTGGATGACGTAAGAAATGCAGGAGTTTCCATCACTAAGTTAGACATTGCACCGTTCCAGGAAGCAAGTAAGAAAGTTTACGCGGAATTTCTAACGAGCGATGATGAAAGACGTATCCTAAAAATGATTCAAGATACAGAGTAGCGATATATTTTCGGACTAGCTGAAGCGGTATGCTTCAGCTAGTCTGTATCGCTTTTGCATCATTAGTCCTGACCTCAACATACACTAACGCAACGCGGATTAGTTGATATGACGCATTATTTTTGGCGACTAGTATCCGGAATTCGGCTAGCTGCTGCGACCATAGTTGTTTTATGTTTTGCGTATATGACTATTGCGGTACTGGCGCAGGTGTTTGGCCGGTATGTCTTTAATTACTCAATTTCCTGGACCGAAGAAACTGCTCGGTTTGCGCAGGCATGGGTTATTCTCATAGGAGCTGGTATTACTATGAGAAAAGGATGGCATGTAGCAGTTGACTCATTGCCTGAAAAGCTTCCACTACCTGGTGCGCGAATTTTGAAACTTATTCTAGCAACTGGATGTATTTTATTTCTAGGAGTAGTAGTCTACGGCAGTTTTGCACTAATTGAATTAGGGTGGATGTTTGAAAGTTCGCCCGTTTTGACTATTCCTATGTGGATCATTTACATGTGTTTACCCATCGGCGCATTTTATTTTGCTATTGAAATTATTTTGTCGGTTGTTGAAAGATGGGATAAGCCATTCGGGATCATTAAAAAAGAAGAAGATAAGGACACTCAATCGGTAGCATAAGTATGATCTTCGCCTTCACTGCATTTTTATTTTTTCTTCTAATCGGTACACCGATAGTATTTGTTTTGGGTATAGCGGCAACACTCACCCTTGTTTTTGTGGAACCTGGAATACCTTTGACGATTATTAGCCAGCGAATGTTTGATAGCTTGAACTCATTTACACTGATGGCTATTCCCTTTTTTGTATTTCTTGGAGTAATTATGGATGAGGGAGGTATTTCACGTCGTATAGTTGATTTCGCTGCTGCTTTATTGGGTTGGATCGTTGGGAGTTTATTGATGGTTTCAGTTTTTGCGTCAACGGCCTTAGCCGCTATTTCAGGATCAGGATCGGCAGATGTTGCTGCGATTTCAGCAATCATGCAGCCTGAACTGAAAAGGAGGCGATACAATATTGATTTTTCTGCTGCGCTCATTGCAGCTTCAGGTTCATTAGCTCAAATTATACCACCGAGTTTGATGATGGTAGTTGTTGCATTAATTTCGAACCTTTCTGTTGGAGCGCTTTTCTTAGCCGGAATTTTGCCTGGTTTAGTTACGGCACTCGGACTTCTTAGCTGTGGTTACCTTCATGCTAGACGAGGCGGTCCACAGTATCGAGAAACAGAAGCATTCACTTTTCGCCGCCTAGTTCGCACTTTTGTTAAGGCCGTGCCATCTCTGGGTATGCCGTTAATTGTGATAGGAGGCATCATCGGAGGGGTATTTACTCCGACTGAAGCAGCCGCTATAGCGGTTTTTTATGGTTTACTGCTCGGGATGTTTGTTCACAAAGACATTCGAGTAAAAAAATTACCTGCAATGATACTTAGAGCGGCAGCACTGGCATCTGGGGTAATGATGATCGTAGCAACTGCTAGCATATTTGGTTGGCTTGTAGCTAATGCAAATGTCCCTGCGCTACTTGCTGAATGGATCAAGCAGTTCACCGCGGAACCTTGGGTATATCTTTTGATTGTAAATATAATGCTGCTCCTAGTCGGTATGTTTATGGAAAGTATGGCGGCGATCCTCATACTGGTTCCAGTTCTGATGCCAATTGCTATCGATTTTGGAATCGACCCAGTGCATTTTGCGTTAGTGGTTGTGATGAATTTTGCGATCGGCATGGTCACACCACCATATGGTATTACGCTTTTTGTTGCATCCGCAATTGCCGAAAGAAATGTTCTTCAAGTGGCACGAAAAATGTTTTGGCCTTGGCTGATTATGACAACAACATTAGTGGTTGTGACCTACATCCCTAGTTTTGGCCTATACCTGCCTAGACTATCTGGATTGCTGGATTGATAGGTCTGATTACTTGAAGATCAATTCATCAAATTCAACGCTTGGAGCATTCATTTATGATGTAGATCTTCGTAAACTATTGGAAGATGACTTGTTGGTCAATGATATGCTTGAGGCGTGGCATAAATTTGCGGTCTTAGTTTTTCCGGGACAGAGATTGAACGATGAGACCCATATCGCCTTCAGTCGTATTTTTGGAGATTTGGAAAAATTACTCACAAGCTCGATAGCCGACATGAATCCAGAAATTTGCCGAGTTTCAAATGTGAGGCTAGATGGAAGTATGGATGCGCCTGGAGGCACCTATGAACTCCATCAGCGTGGTAATCAATATTGGCACACAGATAGTTCGTTTAAAAAAATTGCATCGAAGGCATCAGTATTGCGGGCCCACACCATTCCTAAAACTGGGGGAGAAACAGAATTCGCTGATATGAGAGCAGCTTACGATGAGTTAACACCTAAACAGAAAGTTTTTTTCGAAGATAAAGTTGTAGTTCACGACTTTATATATAGCCAGGGATTGATAGGTGGGTTAGAGCAGTTGACTGATCAGGAGCTTAATGGGCTTCCACCAGCGCGGCATCGATTAATCCAGATTCACCCGGAAACGCATCGTCGGAGTTTATTTGTGGGAAGGCATGCTAGTCACATCGAGGGTGAAGATATCGAAACCAGTAGATCTGAGCTAATTCAACTTACTAAAAAAGCGTGTCAGCCACCTCGGATATTTAAGCACAGCTGGAAGGAAGGCGATGTTGTGGTTTGGGACAATCGTTGTGTGCTTCATCGAGGTCACCCGTGGCCCCAAAATGAGGCGCGAATAATGTATCGGACGACCGTTGCTGGTGACGGCGAAGATAACAGTTGGAAGTTGAAAAATAACACTATCTCCGCTAACTAGATAAAGACTTCACTGTATTGGGGCAAAATGCGATAGCCTTACAGTAATAGCAGGAAATTCTTCGATAGGTGTCATTATCATTAATCAAAACCAATTTTTTAAAGTAAATGTCAGTACAAGTGCACTTGGTTTTGGTAGTTCGACTATTGGCAACCTAGATCAGGCACGCATCGTGGGTGAGTCTGAAGCATCCTTGACGATAAAGAAAGCCTGGGACAAAGGGATTCGATATTTTGATACAGCTCCTTTATACGGGGGAGGCTTGGGTGAGCACCGTGTTGGCTGTGTTATCCGCTCAAAAAAAAGAGAGAGTTATAGCCTTTCAACCAAGGTCGGTGTGATTCTTAAATCGTTGCATCCTCAGACTTCTTATCACCCTTCGGTCGAACGTCATCTTCCTTTCGAGATTTGTTATGATTATAGCTACGATGGCACTCTTCGTTCGATAGAGGATAGCCTACAACGACTTGGCTTGAATAGGATCGATATCGCCGTCATTCATGATATTGATGTTTTGACTCATGGTAGTGAAAAGCAGCCAATGATCTTCCGTGAAGCTATGAAAGGTGCTTATCCTGCTTTGGAGAGACTAAAGAGTGAAGGCATCGTTCGTGCAATTGGAGTGGGGGTATCGTCATGGAAGATCTGCCAGGACTCTGCCCTAGTGGGAGATTTTGATTGTTTCATACTAGCTGGACAATACACCTTGTTAGATCAAGAGCCATTGAAAACCTTTTTGCCCCTTTGTGAATCTAGAAAAATCAACATAATCGCAGCTGCTCCATATGGCACCGGAATACTTGCCTACGGTGCAGTTCCTGGCGCCCAATATCGACATAGCGATGCGTCGCCCAAGATTTTTGAAAAAACCCGGCAAATACAGCAGATTTGCACGACCTACAAGATACCGCTGGCAGCTGCTGCCTTGCAGTTTCCTTTAGGTCATCCGAATGTTGTATCTGTCCTTCCAGGGCCAAGAACGGCCGCACAAGTAGATAATAGCGTAGCGGCATTTCATAAAAAAATCCCTCTTGATTTTTGGCAAGAGCTTAAAGATGCAAAATTAATTAATCCAGAGTCACCATGCGTGTAATCGGTTGGCGATTGTAATTGTTGATTATCTGTTTAAAGTTATTTGTCCTGAGCTCACTTTATTTTTTTTCAGACATTTAGGTTACTGAAGGTATGGTTTGATATTTGTGCCAGGAGGCAGTGAGTACAGTAATTTAATCATATTTCTTACAGGGCGGGTCAACGTTTGATTTTCACCAACCCTGGCATCCATGATGCTCCCATCAGAGGTGTGTCCGAAAAATCCTATGCAATGTCCAATTTCATGCGCGACGACATCCCTATGATCCCTACATGTACGATTACGACCGATCTCAATTTTTTTGTTGATTTCTATATCGCACGCTAGAATTGTGCCAGAAGAGGTACGATAGGTGATGGCATTTCCGCACTGATCGTTTGAATCTATGTAACGGATACTAATATTCCCGTTCGATTCAACGAACTGAAATTTGACAGCAGGCCATCGACGTATTGCTTTTCGCCAACTAGCACTATTCGCGCCCGACACTGTGATATTAACTGATGCCCAGCGCGCCGTTAACCCGTCTAATCTATGTGCATTGTGTTTGAAGAGATACGCATAATCTGCACCCGCTTTAAGGCCTTTTTGATTACCACAACTATTAATT
This sequence comes from uncultured Acidiferrobacteraceae bacterium, assembly GCA_964343365.1. GTDB lineage: Bacteria > Pseudomonadota > Gammaproteobacteria > Arenicellales > UBA868 > CAJXWH01. Next base: position 9,143 of record CAYFJI010000046.1, on the reverse strand, counting down.
GGGGCGATACGTCCTTCTTTAAAGCCTATACGGTTATAATGCACCTTTCCCCAGTCTTCTATTGTTTTTTCGGTTTCAGAAGAACCGTACGCGCTCAACAAATCTGGATAACTGCGGACATAATCTTCGTAACAAACCTTTTCCAAATCGCTATCTAAATTAGAGTTAATACTGCCATCTCCGCAGGAAGCAAGAATCAATATAGCTGACGCAGCAGGTAGAACGTTTTTACAAAGAATGCGGCTCGTGCGGAAAGCATTTTTTAAGCCACGCATTCTTATCATTATTAATCTCTGCTAAGTTCAGGTTCAATCATACGCTTAGCATTGGAATTTGGAAATATATTTCTGATCAAAGCGTGAAGTTAAAAATAAAACGATTGTGTATGAAGCGCCCAAAACCCGATACGGATCTTAAAAATTAAAAAAAACTCATAGGGTTTTTCAGAAATAGAAAATATCGAAGAACAAACATATTCTTTTACAAAATTACGTTGCCATAATGTTAGGTGTTATTGGTGTCAGAGCTTACAATAGAGTTATGCGTGTCCTTCGATATTTCTATATTATTTTTATATTGTTACTTTGTCCTTTAACAGCGTGGGCTGGCGAGGAGCAAATTGCCGAATGGGGGGAAGCTCATTATGAAAATTACGGGAAAATTGAAGGCCGTACCCTTGTATCTAGCGGCAACTTTGGAGATTATGTTCGAAGTTATCCAGATTTATTAGCAGCCTATAATGCGGCATTTAGCGGAACAGCAGGTGATTTGGTATTAACTGTTAGGCCAACCCAAGTTTTTCTGGCACTTATTTATCTTGGTATTTGTTACCTTGCATTCGCCCCACTTTTTCGTGACAAAAATAACTTAATTCGACTCGATAGTGCTTTAATAGCGATCACGGTTGGTTTGCTAGTCTCAGGTTATTTTTACGTTGTTCCATACCGTTTCGGACTACCTGGTGAATATCTCAGTGTAGTTGGGTTATTAATACTTGCCATCTTCAACTGTTATCGTTTTAGAGCTGAAATTCTACCTAGACTTGAAAACATTACTTTCCCAGTGTATTTCACGTTTGGGATCCTATTCGTTTTATATGGCGGTTTTACGTTGATTGCGGGTATGAAAATGGGCCTGGGCGATTTTCCGCCCGTGTTTTTCGGTCAAGATACTATTGAGCGCTTACTGCAAGCACACGAGCTGATGAACATTAATGAATTCCCACCAGAGAGACTTGTGACTAAAGGGATGCTGATTCCAACTTATCACATAGGAGCATCAGCTGCGATTGCGGTTCTTTCTACTGTGACTGGGCTGGCTGTACATAAAGCTATGTTCTGGGTTGTCAGTCCCTTACTTGTCTTGGGCAGTTTTTCCGTTCTTCTACTCATTATTCGAACTGTATTGAGTGCTCATAGCCATCGTTTTCTTGCGATGCTTGTTTTTATTCCAGAGCACCAATGGGGACAGACTTTAAACGATGTGCTTTTTAACCAAACCGGTGGATCGGGAAAATGGTTGGGGGAGAATATTTTTGGGAGATTAGTAAATACAGAATATGATCCAAATTATTTTGATCCTGATATCGCAAGAGTAGATATTACCCATTTTGCGGGAATTTTCTGTCTTCTTCTGGCTGTATGGCTGCTCATTAATCGATCAAACATCTCGGTATTTATTCTTGCTCCAATCATCGTGACTCTTTCTGCTTTTGCAAAAATGAATGTAGCGTTTGCTGTGGTTGGCTTAATCGGTATCCGACTGCTGTCGGCATGGACTGATTTTGATGCTAAACGATTGATAGGAATCATAATTTCGCTGGCGGTTATATCGCTACTATGTATTTTCTTATTAGGTTATGGCGATAGTTCACAATTCGTAAATCTGAGAAGCTACACAGATGGCTTCGATGTATTGAGTAGCCATCTTGGTCAATCTTTAAGCCAATTTGGCCGGGCATCCACAAAAAACCATTTCATTCACACCGAACTCGGTTATGTGCTTGGACTCTCTGCTTTGTTTTTTTTGATTGCGTTGCAGGATCTCAGTCGAGATAGAAATGCTGTAATGTTGGTAGTCGGTTCCGTAATAGTGCTCGTTATCTGTCTCGTAGCTGTTTCATTTATATTGATGCGGACTGCGTGGGGCCATTTATTCATTCCAGTTTGGATTAGTGTTCCACTTCTTTGTCTGGCCCTTCTAACCAAGTTGGCTGGTTCGGCTTGGCGAAGAGTTGTTATTAGTGTGGTGCTATTTCCCGTATTATTAATCGCGGCAGTTCATCAATGGCGGGCAATGGAAGATATCATGATGGTTACTTTTTCACCGGAAAAAGTGGCTAAATATAACGATAACCGAGCGCTTGGTGAAGCCATGAGAGCGATTCCCGTTAATAATTCGGTACTTGTCACTGAGGAGCTTACCTACCTCCCGAGCGGGGGCACGGTAATTTCTGCTAAAGGACAAAGAAGAAATGCACTTTTTTCATCTCTATTCGGTCATCAGATGTTCTCGTCCTGGGGGCGTCATTGGTATCAGACCGAGAAGGAAAGAGAATTCGTGCAGGCTGGAATTAAATTGCAGAGGCAGCGTTTAGGGCCTAATTTCAATTATGCTCTGATAGACTTCAGCAATAGAACAAAGCAGATCGCGAAATTAAATGGCTGGACTCATTTTTTGCTACGCCTGGAACCTGATATTGAGGATGCGAGAAAAACAGTGGATATTCCGCTACAGATAATATTTTTCAACCGCGAATGGGCTATCTACAAATTCTAATGTTTATGCTCTCACGAGCATTTCATCGGGTTTCACGACATAGCGTAAATAAGAAAAAAGCGTTGGTGATGAGAAGAATAATACTAATGTTTTTTAACTGAAATAGAAGCGCCTTTTTTGGTTGTTGGTGTAAATTGGTGGGGCCTTCCATATTTGTTGCGCATCTGATGCAATTGTTGGCCTTCCTTTTCAAGAAGACAGGCATCACATACTATTTTTGACGAACCTACTTTGGGGCGTAGTTCGGTTTCTTTAAGGCGGACACCACATGCCGAGCAATTTTTGAAGTCTAAGTTTTGCATGTTACTCCTAAATAAGTCATGTCTAAATCATAAGCTTGCCGAGATCAAATCGGTGAGCGCTTGATTTGAAAATAAAAAGCCTCGTTTCGCTGAGGCTTTTTATTATGTATCTAAGATTCTACAATGTCCAAATTACTTTTCCTCCTTTGGCCTCGGGCGGGCTGGTCATAAATTCAGCCATTTTTCCAAAAATCTCTTGAATTTTTGGTTGTGCCGCTTCTACTGACTCCTCACTTTCCCAGCTCGAGATAATCATTCCCTGCCCATCAGCAATTCGGCACTCATGTATAGAATGAAGTCCGGCTATCGCTTTCAGATCATCTCGTATTGCGCCATCCATTTTAGCTAGCGCCTCTTCAAGGCGACTTTCGTCAAATCCATAGGTAGTTACTCTGAAATACATAATTCTTCTCCTTTCATAGCTTATTTTGTGATATTGAAAGTTTAAATCTACGCTGTACAAGTAGCAATTATTTCAGCGATCCAAAAGTGAGAGAATTAGTTTTTTGGCAATGGAACACATTGGTCTTTATATAAAAATGTTCTACCATCAATTAGATATGAGGAAGTTCTCAATACCTTCGTATTGATATCAAAAAAATAGGTCATAAACGCACCTACTGGTACATTAGGATGTGACAAGTTATTTTCAAACCATATAATGTGATCATCACTTTGGTAGTAGATTGGGTTTTTTCCGTATTCCCAAATCTGTGCTAAATGGCTATCCCAATGCATGGTTAGCGGCCAGCTAGTTGATGTTCCATTTTCATTTGTCCATAAACCACCTTTACAGAGCCATTGGTTTGAGTGCGCTAATATAGAGCTAGAAAATAATATTAGTAACAGAACTGGTATTAGTTTCTTCATAATGAATCTACGCTTTGAGTTAGAGGATGAGTATCGTTACCTTGAAAGACCCTCTTAATCATACTCTACATCTGGATTTAGAAATGCGTTTTCAAAACAAATTAGAAATTGAAAGAAAGGTAGCATGATCTTGTCGAAAAAAAGAGCACGACAGTCTCTTATTTTTGGAGAGCCCATAGTATTTAGTTTTTTCGGAAACTCGTTTCTGCAGTAGCTCCTTTCCGGGCACGTCGAAAAGTTCCAATCACATTTTTTACAAAGTATATTGGTCCACTCTCAAAAATAGCCTTCGCTCTTCTAAAATTCCTAACCTTGATGCTTGGTTTACCTGCCAATGACAGACCCAAAGTCCGTGCGGGCCAATAAATTTTTCGAGGCACATGGGCAGCATGCATAATCAAGAGCTTAGCTTTACTGAAAGATACGAGTGAAATTGCGCCGGAAGACTCGGCATTTCGCAGGAGTGCGTCGCCTTTGGGTGTTCGAGATACAATGATATTTAATCCAGGAACTTCTCTATCGCTTGGTTTTTCATTTTCTAGAACTGCGTCGTCGTCGGCACAAACAATATCAGCCAGTTCTCCAATCGCATCCGGACAAATCTTACAGCGAAACTGAGAGTCGTAAGTCCACGGCGTGTTTTCAGTTAGGTAGCATTGCTGATAGGTCAGATTATATGACTTTCCATTTTTTGTTTCCATATAAGTCAAGCCAGGCCAGCCTTCGCCTCTAAAACGAAAGCGACTAAGCTCAGTGACTTTGACTCCAAAGTGCCTCGCCATGTCGCTCGGCATCTGTAAGCTTGGTAGCCCACCGCAAAAAAAGCTGAGTGTATAGGGAATTTGCTTTTGCACGCGCTGATCAAGCTTGGCCAAGTTCTTGATAGCCGCTATATCGCAGGGCTTGCCAACCACTGCAAATATAACGCCTTCGTTTAGCAGCCGATGTACTTGAGTCAGCGGCGCGCCAGGACCATAGCGTGATTGAGCACCATTGTATATTTGCTGGGTAGATGTGCTAACGAGCGCATTTGTCATTAAAGGTTCTTCAACTGAGGCTTCAACGTGTAAAATGGTTTCGACGGTTCCACTATCAAGCAAATGGGCGGCTAACGCAGTTAATACTCCACCTGACGCCCCGTGAAACCGAACGTTTTTATTGTTCGCCCAGCCTCGATAAAGGGATGTGATAGGGCCGAATTTATTAGTTGTGGTTCCAGCTGGCCCCGCCTGACTTTTATTAGGCCCTGTTATCGTTACACCTGGACAAACTTTCAGAATTTCCTGAAAAACATTATCTTTTAAGGTATTTTTTATTCTCGGGCGCAATCTCTGATCGGATGTAATGCCCATTTCAACTATGTCGCGACCTGCTAAACTTTCACAGATGCCGCAACCCGCACATAATCCGCTTTCAACAATGTCATTAAGGTCATTAACTCTCATGCTGTTATCATATGACGAAATCAGAAATACGACCAGAGTGCAGTGCTAATCCGTTTTTTGCACTAGAGAGAAGAGAATGTGTCATACTTGTACAATAGAGCATTCACTTGTTGCACTATTGTGTATGCGTTTTTTTGTCTTGTTTGACCCTCGCGTCATCAAGATCTCAACTTAACTTCAGGAGGAAGCTATGAGTGTATTTTTAATTGCTGATATTAAAGTCACAGACGATGGATGGGTTCCAGAGTACGCAGGCAATGTTCATAAAATTGTCGAGAAGCACGGTGGGAAATACTTGTCTCGAAGCGGAAATATATCGACCTTGGAAGGGATAGAGAAAGACAGTACTTTGATAGCAATTCTTGAATTTCCAACACGTACAGCGCTCGACAGTTTTGTTTCAGACCCAGAATACGCTCCTTATGGAAAAGCACGACAAGCTGGAAGTGTCAGTAACTTTCATGTTATTGATGACACAGATATTGCAGGTGCGATCCCTTATCTGAAGGCAGGTTAAGAAACAACAATTAGCTTAATTTTTCGGTTTTTATTGTTTCAGTTCAGTTGTTTTGAATAGGAAGCTTCAAACATGATGGATGCTCAGGTGTATGAAAAATCGTATTTTTTGCAACTTGCGGTCGATCCATGTCTGCTATTTTTCCAAAGCGGTTCATACTCCGGGCAAACCATGGGAAATCGCTGCTTGTTATTGTTACACGCACACGATGGCCTGGAAGAAAAACATGATGGCTTGGCCAGAATTCAATAACGAATCTATAGATTCTATTTGGCGTAAGAGAAGTTGGGTTTTCGAGAGAATCTCTATAAGAAGCTCGCAAGCAACCTTGAGTGACTTTCATTGATTGCCCATTTGGATGGACGTCAGTTATCTTGGCGTGCCATTCTGTATCCTCGCAGTTGCTTGCCGCATGTATTTCTAGATGAGCCCATCCTGAAAGTACAAGTTCTCTTGATACGATTTCGCTTGAATAAATAAGTATATCTGACCTTGATTCTACTGATGATTGATCAAGAGGGATGTCTTCGAGAGGATATCGCTTAATATCCATCCGTGTTGGCACTGGGTCGGTTGGATCATAAAAATAGCTCCGTTCAGGTTCATTAGTTGAAGGCGCCGTCCCAGAAAGTTGACCTGCCTTTCCATCAAAGTGCAAGAAAAAAAGTTTTTCTTTTTGAGCTAACGGCCAGTGATCAACATGAAGCCAATTGTTTCTTCCGGGCTCAAAAAGTTTTACAGGCGGATCATCTGCAATTCCATTTTCTACTCCCTTTAGCCAGTAGTCGAACCAACGAAGATGAACATTGTCCATATCTATCGCTGCTTCAGATCCAAAGTTAAGCCCGCCATAACTTGAATGAGGCCATCGGCAATTAATATGGCTCCAAGGACCAACTATTAAATGCTGCTTATCACTTGCCGGTGATTTTTCAATCATGTTTTCATAATGGTGAAATGCTCCCATTAAATCCTCCATGTCGTACCAGCCAGTAATGTGAAGGCAAGGAATATCGATGTCGGAATAACGTGCGTCCAACCTCAAAGATTTCCAGTGATCATCAAGAGTGTCATGATTCATAAAATCCTGCCATGTTTCACCTGTAGGTTTCATGAAGTCTCCTATAGCTGAAATTGGCAATGTTTTTAGAATAGTCTCCCAATCATGCTTTTCAAGTCCATGCATCTCAGTAATGCGACGGCGGACCAAATAAACCCACCATCCAAAATAAAGTTGAAAAGCACCGTAACTGTAGGGAATTTCCTGTTGCCAGCGTCCAGCGGCAGAGGTTGAAATCATGCAATTCAAATGTGGTGGCTTTTCTGCCGCTGCTGCCCATTGGGTCCAACCGGCATAGCTTAGTCCAGTGGTTCCAACTTTGCCATTACACCAATCTTCGGAGGCGGCCCATTCAATTACATCATAGGTATCGGGGCCATCATTCACGAATGCCCTCCAGTAACCTTCTGATTTTCCCCGTCCACGAACATCATGAACAATTACGGCATAACCGTGTTTCTGAAAAAACTGTGCCTCCTTCTTAAAGAAAATTAATTGACTTTTATCGTATGGGGTAGATTGGACGATTGCTGGCGCTGGGTGAGTCGCTTGAATAGGCAGGTAGACATCTGCTGCGAGCTCTACTCCATCACGCATAGTGACAGTTGTTTCAAATATCACCAAGGGATCATTATCTAGTTCTCTTATAGGATCCTCAAGGAACCGTTGGCGTGGTGTTTTTTTTTGGGTGTTCACATTAAGATTATTTGTGTTTTGGGAGTAGGCCCCTTCAGGGGCGCTCAGATTTTCGATCAGCGTTATTCTCAGTTTATATTGTTTTTGCCAAAAAACTCAATCGTGTGCAACATTTATGAGTTACCTTACAATTTGCCTAAATCATAAGCTTTATATATAGGATTGAAAAAGGGGTTTTATCTCAATCCAAAATCGTAGGAGATTTTTTTAAAAAAAATACAGAGAGTACTGGGTATTACCTAAAAAAATAATCAGTAAAAAAAGGTACAAAGAGGATGACATTCGGTAAATTCGAAAAAAGTTCCTCTAACACTAATTAAAAAAACATTGTAAAATAGCAGAAAAAACACCTCGCATTCCTTTTGTCGAGCAGTTGGGGCGCCATCTTTGTGGTAGCTCAGATAGGAAAAATGCTAGGTAAATAGCTAAAATTAGAAAAAACATAGACCTAAAAAATGGGTCTGACGAAAAGATAAATCCGAAGAGAGGATTTGACAGCGTCCCTGTCGTCTAACCGGTTAGGACACCAGCCTTTCACGCTGGCAATCGGGGTTCGAGTCCCCGTGGGGACGCCACGATGTTTTAGAAAGCCGATAAGACCGATAGTAATTTTGACTATTTTTCATAGGTGTAAATCTCCTTGTTTATTTTTCAACATTATTCATTAACTATTTTTCTAACACTTGCACTCTTTCTGACTGGTTCAGCTAAGGCTGAGGTTTTGACGAATCCATCTGATCATCGTGAATATGCGTCTCTTGAATTGACCAATGGATTAAAAGTCTTATTAATTTCGGATCCAATTACCGATAAGTCTGCAGCAGCACTTGACATTGGAGTCGGCAGTGGGGATGACCCTGAAAATCGCGAAGGGTTAGCTCATCTACTAGAACATATGTTATTTCTTGGAACTGAGCGTTATCCAGAAGCTGGCGAATATCAGGCTTTTATACAAAAACATGGAGGAAGCAATAATGCCTATACACTACCAAATCATACCAATTACTATTTCGATATTGAAGTTGGATTTTTCAAGGAGGCATTAATACGTTTTTCTGATTTTTTTGTGGCGCCTTTGTTTAATCCAGAATTTGTCAAGCGTGAGCGCACTGTTGTAGCTGCAGAATTTAACTCAAAACTCCAGTCAGACGGAAGACGCTTTTTAGCGGCACGTCGTCAAGCTTTCAATCCATTACATCACGAATCCGGTTTTGCAGTGGGTAACGAGGAAACATTAGCTGATCGTAATGGAGAGCTGGTTCGGGATGATCTCATTAAATTTTTCAATCATCACTACAAAGCAAATCGTATGACACTGGTAGTTTTAGGCCGAGAATCCACGGAGGTTTTGGGTCACTGGGTAGAGGATTTTTTTGGAGTTATCCCAGGTCAAATAGAATCGAGCCAAAACAAAGAGGCCTCTATCTATTTGACATCAACTTTGCCTGTTATTCATAAGATCAAGCCAGTAAAGG
>CAYFJI010000045.1:0-15046 GCA_964343365.1 uncultured Acidiferrobacteraceae bacterium | reverse complement strand
AGATAAGGTCTCTCTGGATTCTAGAAATCCCTTAAGGGTCGTCGAAGACTACGACGTTGATAGGCGGGATGTGGAAGTGCAGTAATGCATGTAGCTAACCCGTACTAATTGCCCGTGAGGCTTGATCATATAACACCCAAAAAGACTAACCAAGTCTGGTTGGCATGCTTAGAACCGTTGTATTCCTACCTGATATATTGTTGTGCATGGCTGTTAAAAATGGACAACAAACATTTTGCCTGGCGGCAATAGCGAGCGGGTACCACCTGAATCCATTCCGAACTCAGAAGTGAAAACGCTCAGCGCTGATGATAGTGCGGGGTCTCCCCGTGTGAAAGTAAGACACCGCCAGGCATTTTAATGTAGGCCGGGAAATCTCCAAAGAAACGCTTTTTTCGAGAGCCCCGGCTTTTTTGTCTGTTCTTTTGTCGTTTAGTATTTACAAAATAACCTAATATTGGGCGCTTAACCTTCTAATTGAACTGCCAGAAAGTTTGAACCAACAACCGCAAAAACCTCCCTTTGTAACTTTCAATGCATTCTAATTATCCGCGTCCTCGCAATCCTTAGCAATTAATCAACTCGCCCTTAACAGTAACTTAAATACATTCTCTTCGGTCGTTCCGCGCGGTACCAGCCGAACTAGTAAAGGTTTGCCGCTAACGACATCACCAAGAAAAAGATCTTGGAGAGTCTTTCATAACCCGTTCTCTAGTTTCTTGTTGCAATCCGCTTTCCTACTTAAAGATATAAAAAGTTAGGAAAATCATTAGAAATAACCCTGGAGTAAAAATAAAAACAGTAATAATTTTACGAGAACCTATTAATGATGTATACATGATTAAATTGACAGGAGATATTTTATGGAACGTGTGAAACCTATGATTAATGTTGATGGTATTGTGTCGACAATGAGCGAAGCCACTATTCCGGTAGTGGATAGAGGGTTTCTTTATGGTGATTCAGTTTATGAGACCTTCCGCACGGAAGATGGGGTCGCGTTGTTTCTCGGCGATCATTTTAATCGATTGGAAAATTCTGCACGCCTCATTGAAATGCATATTGATCAAGACCGAGTTGAGCTTACAAAACAAATACGAAGAACTGTTGCCAATACTGGAGCAACTAGAAAAAGCCGTCTGTATGTACGTTTGCAGATAACTCGAGGGGAAGGGCCTCTTGATTTAGCACCATCAAAAGATCTTAAGACACGTTATGTCGTAATAGTTAAAGAAGCGCCGATCTGGAAAACAAACCTGTATAGTGTTGGACTGAATATGGTCGTTTCTACAATAAGAAGAAATTCCGTCACCACGCTTGATCCAAATATAAAAGGTGGTAATTATCTAAATAATATAATTGCTGTAAATGAAGCTGTAGCGAAAGGTGCTGATGATGCAGTAATGTTGACGCAAGAAGGGCATGTGTCGGAAGCCTCAAATAGCAATGTATGGTTTGTTATCAAGGATGAGCTTAAGACACCAAGTAGGGGTAATTTAAAGGGATTAACCAAGATGCATGTTCATAAGGCACTAGGATCCGAGGGGATGGTTAGTCATGAAACAGATATACATGTGGAGGATGTTATCGACGCGACCGAATGTTTTGTTACTAGCGCAACCCGTGATGTTATGCCATGCGCAAGCCTTACATTAGAGAATGGTCACCGCATTCATTTTCCCGATGGAGGTGGTTCGGTCACCCGCATGACTATGGAACTTTTTTCGACTTACATCAAACAATATGTAGAGAATCATCGCTATGATTCTCTAATTTAACGGTGCGCTAGTAAACAAAATATGATTTTCTTAATTGACACATGAAAAAAAGTCGGATCCTTATCTTATTTGGAGGTCGATCGGCAGAGCATGAGATATCTATCATTTCGGCCCGTTCTCTGTACAAGGCGCTTGATCGAAACAGGTATATTCCAGTTTTAGTAGGCATAAGTAGAGATGGTAAATGGGCCTATGGTGGCTCTGATGATAGTTTGTTAATTTCACCAATAGTGAATCATGATTCGAGGCAACTGGTTCAATTGGGAATTAACCCTGGTGAGTTGATGGATATGGATGGCGCCCTAGTCCCAGACGCAAGTTTCGATGTGATTTTCCCTTTACTTCATGGTCCATTTGGGGAAGATGGTTGTATTCAAGGTCTTTTTGAATTAAACAAGCTGACCTATGTGGGTGCGGGAGTTGCGGCGTCTGCTGTTGGTATGGATAAAGAATTATCACGAGCTATTTTTACAGCAGCGGGTCTGAAACAAACGAATTATCTAGTTATTCGTCGACGAGATTGGCGGAATAAAAGTCAAGAGGTCATCGTTTCAATAGAAGAGAAAATTGGCTACCCCCTTTTTGTTAAACCTGTAAATTTAGGGTCAAGTGTAGGAGTAAACAAAGTATATGAGCAGTCAGGGCTAAATAGCGCTATGGATGCAGCTGCAAGATACGACATAAAAATTATGATTGAGGCTTCAATAGAAAATGCTCGAGAAGTGGAGTGCGCGTTGTTTGGTAATGAGTCATTATCCGTTTCTGGAATAGGAGAAATCATTCCTAACGCCGAGTTCTATAGTTATGAGGCGAAATATGTAGATGGCAATTCTCGACTTGTGATACCTGCGGAGCTTTCACTGGAAGTCACAAAACGAGTACAAGATATGGCTATAAGAGCATTCGATGCAATTGATTGTGCGGGCCTGGCTCGCGTTGATTTTCTTATTGACGCTCAAGGTGAGGTATTCATAAATGAGGTTAACACAATGCCTGGATTCACACCAATTAGTATGTATCCAAAATTGTGGGAAGCCACTGGGCTATCATACTCAGAGCTTATACATACGTTAATTGAATTAGCAAAAGATCGACATAGAGATCGCCTCGACCTGAAAAACCGTTACTAGATTAAATTATGCTGATCTAGGCATTCTGCCTTGCGCAAGGGTTGATTAGTAGAAAACACTTAATAGTCGAATAAACTAAAAAGAGGTATTTATGAAATATCTACATACTATGGTTCGGGTAAGTAATTTAGAAGAGTCACTAGATTTTTATTGTGAAAAGCTGGGTTTGATTCAGGTGGGCCGAAGAGACGACAAGAAAGGTCGATATACTTTAGTATTTCTATGTGCGCCAAATAATGAGTTGGCTCAGCTAGAATTAACTTATAATTGGGACGCCGAAATTTATGAAGGTGGCAGGAATTTTGGTCACTTGGCCTATGAAGTGCATGATATCTACTCAATGTGTGAGCAATTATTAAGTCAAGGTGTAGTTATTAATCGACCCCCAAGAGATGGTCGAATGGCATTTATCCGCTCACCAGATAATATTTCTATTGAACTTCTCCAAGAAGGAGATGCATTACCGCCGCAAGAACCATGGGTATCAATGCCAAATAGTGGCGTTTGGTGAAAATTGCATTGAACAGAAAGTTTGTGCGACCGCTGAAGCCTAGTTTTGTATGCAGGTTTTGGATCATTGTTGGATTTTCGTTGCCTTGAAAGGTGCATTAAATTGTGGATGAGCCAGATTACATAATTGTCGGAGCTGGTTCTGCAGGTTGTGTTTTAGCAGCACGGCTTACGGAAGACGAGAGCAACAACGTAACCCTCCTAGAAGCTGGACGCAATGATAAGAGCGTAATAATAAAAATGCCAGCTGCTTTATCCATGCCTATGAACACCAAACGTTTCAATTGGGGATTTAAAAGTCAACCCGAACCTTTTGTGGAAAATAGAGTTATGGACTGTCCGCGAGGTCTTTGTGTGGGAGGATCCTCCTCCATTAATGGAATGGTTTATGTGAGAGGGCATGCTCGGGATTTTGACCAGTGGGAAGCTCACGGAGCTACGGGTTGGAACTATCAATCGTGTTTACCATATTTTAGAAAAGCTGAGACTTGGATTGCGGGTGGAGATTCGTACCGAGGTGATGATGGGCCTTTAGCCGTTTCCTTAGGCAATGAAATGCGTTTAAATCCTCTCTACAAAGCGTTTATTGACTCCGGTCAGCAGGCGGGTTATCCAGTCACTCATGATTACAACGGTTACCAACAGGAAGGATTTGGGCCGATGCAAATGACCGTTGATCGCGGTGTCCGAGCTTCGACAGCTCATGCATATTTGCGGCCATGTGAGAATAGACCGAACCTGAGGATTCTTACAAATGCTTTAGTAAATAGAATTGTTGTCCGAAATCAAAAAGCGGTAGGGATTGAATACCAAAGAAACGGCAAATTTTTTAAGCTAAGAGCAAAAAAAGAGATCATTATTTCTTGTGGCTCAATTGGTTCGCCGGTCTTGCTTCAACGGTCAGGCATTGGTCCCAAAAAAATATTGGACAACGCTGGGATAAAATGTGTAATCAATTTGCCAGGTGTTGGGCAAAATCTTCAAGATCACCTTGAAATATATTTTCAGCATCAGTGTAAGGAGCCCATCTCCTTAAATGGAAAAATTGGAGTTATTGATAAATCAATAATTGCTGCGAGTTGGCTTTTTTTTAAAAGGGGTTTAGGGGCTACCAACCACTTTGAATCATGTGCGTTCATTCGATCAAATGCGGGGATTGAATGGCCTGATATTCAATATCATTTTTTGCCTGGAGCTATGCGATATGATGGCCGCGCTGCATTTAAAGGGCATGGTTTTCAAGTGCATGTAGGTCCGACACGCCCGGCGAGTCGTGGGCACGTGCACATCCGCTCGGGAAAGGTATCGGATTCACCTCTGATATTCTTTAACTATTTGGCTGAAGAATCCGATAAAAAGACGTTTAGGCAGTGTATTCATTTAACGCGAGATATTTTTTCACAGCCTGCTATGTCAAAGTATTGCGGTGTTGAAATTCAGCCTGGTTGTTCTGTCAAAAGCGATGAGGATATAGATGCATGGGTGCGGCGAAATTGCGAAAGCGCATATCATCCATCTTGCACATGTCGAATTGGTTCAGATGAAGATTCAGGGGCAGTACTCGATAACGAATGTCGAGTAAAAGGATTGGAATGTCTCAGAATTGTAGATTCATCAGTATTTCCTGTTATTACAAATGGGAATATTAATGCACCAACAATTATGGTGGCTGAAAGAGTGGCGGATATGATCAAAGGCATAGAAATGTCTGAGCAAAGGAAGGAAAAAGTTTGGATCGATCCTAATTGGGAAATACAACAGAGAGCCGGGCATTCTCCACCAACTAGGGCTGAGTCAAGAATTCCTAATGAATAAATATAGAAGTGATGATCAGGCTGAGCTGTTAGTAGTCGTTAACGCAGAAGATCAAATCATTGGTGCAAAGAAGCGCGATGATGTCCATCGATTAGGATTGCGTCATAGGTCTGTCCACATCTTGGTCTTTGATTGTCAAGCCCGATTATTTCTTCAGAAGCGTAGCTTTTGGAAAGACAATAACCCGGGGTTATGGGACTCGTCAGTGGCAGGTCATGTTGATGATGGCGAATCCTATGACGACTGTTGTGTGAGAGAAATTCAGGAAGAAATCGGCATTCAGTTAAGCGCTCCTCCTGATCGGTTGTTTAAAATTGACGCGTGCCCTAAGTCTGGAATGGAATTTTCATGGGTGTATAAGTTAATTACCAGTGAAATCTTAAAGCTTAATTATGAAGAAATTGAGATGGGGAGATGGGTCGAATCTCGCGAGCTAGATCGTATGTTGTCAGTCAACGAGTCTTCATTTGCAGAAACATTCCCTATGATATGGAGACGTTATAAGGCCCTGCATTAAGTATTATTAGCCATCAAAACTAGACTACAAACTATGTGTGGTCAGTGCCATATGTCAGGCATGGATTCTTTCTTTTTCTTAATAAAATCTTGAAGCTCTTCATCAATACTAGGATCTAAATACGGTGCTTCATAGTTAGCTAACATTTGTTTCCAGTGTCGATTAGCTCTTTGGATGGAATCGAGTTGACCATTGTCAGACCAATTTTCATAAGAATCTGTATCAGCAAGTTCCTGCTCATGGAATGCTGTTTCATAGTTCTTCATTGTGTGTGCGCAGCCAAAAAAATGTCCTCCAGGACCGACTTCCTTAAAGGCTTCATAAGGTAAATTGTCTTCATCGATTGGTAGACCCTTTAAATAAGTGTGAGCAGTTCCAAGATAATCGGCATCAAGGACCAATTTTTCATACCCAATTGTTAGGGCGCCTTCTAGCCAGCCCGCCGAATGCAGAATAAAATTTGCCCCGCAGAGTAATGCTGTTTGAAGAGATGTGACACTTTCCTGCATTGCTTGTGCATCTGGTAATTTTGAAGAAGTAAAAGCACCACTACACCTTAGAGGAAGACCTATCCGTCGTGCCAATTGGGCGGCGATAAAAGACCCTAATGCAGGTTCAGGTGTACCAAAAGTAGGGGACCCCGTCCTTAAGTTGACACTGGTTAAGAAATTTCCGAATACCGCTGGGGATCCAGGTTTTTCGAGTTGTCCGAGCGCAACTCCAACCATGACCTCAACAAGCGATTGCGCTACGCAAGCTACCATCGACACCGGTCCTGTTGCACCACCGAGAATAAATGGCACGATAACGGGACATTGATTCGCTCGGGAATAAGCGCGTAGTGCGCCAGACATTGCTTGATCATAAACCAGAGGAGAATTCATATTTATATTGCCCATAATTACACAGTTGCGACTTACATAATCATTGCCGAACGCAATTCGCGCCATATTAATCGAATCTTCCGCCCTTTCTGGGGCTGTAACAGAACCCATAAATGGTTTATCCGAAAATCGAAGATGAGCATAGACCATATCGAGATGCCGTTTATTAACCGGTTGGTCTACTGGCTCACATATCGTGCCTCCTGAGTGGTGGAGCCAGGGAGAACTGTAAGTTAACTTAACCAGATTCTGAAAATCTGAAATCGTACCGTATCTACGACCTCGATCAGCGTCATGTACAAACGGCATACCGTAGGCAGGAGCAAAAACAACATTGTTGTTACCGATTTCGAGGGATCGTTTGGGGTTTCGCGCGTGTTGAATAAATGATTTTTTTGCTGTTTTCTTTATGATGGATTGTACCAAACCCTGATCAAATCGGACGCGTTCACCTTTTACGTCTGCACCAGCATCTTTCCAAAGGTCAAGGGCGCGAGCGTCACCGCGAAATTCGACCCCTATCTCTTTAAGGATCCATGAAGCTTTTTCTTCGATAATATCTAAGCCTTCTTCGCTGGCCAAATCATAGGTTGGAATCTCTCGTTGGATTCCTGGGATAATTTGAGGAGTTACGTGTGACCGATGTTTATTTTTTAAACGTCTCGAGACCCCGCGCTTTCTATTAGTTTGGTTGTCAGGATTATCCATCGTCAGTTTTTATCATCGTTAGGGGTGTGCGAATAGTAGATCGCACCACTGCTAATAAAGTTTTCAATTTCAGAGGATGTATAACCCATCTCTATCAGTATTTCTAAAGTATGTTCTCCAAGTCGTGGAGATTGACGGGTCAATGATGGACCACCATGGTGATAATTGAAAGCTGCGACTGGAACGCTTAGAGGCTTACCAGTTTCAGGTATTTTGTCAAATTCCTTTAACACCTTTCTTGATTTGATCTGGTCGCTGTTTAGAGCCTCATCTATTCGTCGAACTCTCGCTGCAGGTATACCGGCTTTATTAAGGATAATTTCCCATTCGTCAGCCGATTTTTTTGCTAATGCCTCTTGGATTTTTTCTACCAACTCATCGTAACGAGTAATTAGTTCTTCATTATTTACGTTAGATAATGAATCGGCTAGTTTTTCTAGCCCAATAGTACGGCATAAATTGCGAAGCTGTTTAAATGTAAATGCCCCGAGCATCAAAGAGCCTTTGGCTGTCAAGTACGCTGAATAGCCAACTTTTATTGGGTGCATATTACCGGATGGAGTCGGAGTTTGATCATAGCATTGCGTAGCCATTACAGAGTTTGACATGAGCATAACAGCGGCATCTGACATCGATACATCAATGAATTGACCTAATCCTGTTCGCGATCTTTGGAAAAGGGCGGATGAGATTGCAAAAGCAGCATAGGCGCCAGTTCCGTAATCAAGAATTGCTGGCCCAACGCGCACTGGTGATTTCCCGTTTTCCACCGGTACATTAGCTTCCATCAAACCAGAATAAGCCTGAATGACGACATCATATGCAGGATGAGAAGCTTTGGGTCCACTATGCCCGAATCCTGTTAAAGAGCAATATATAATGCTTGAGTTAAGCGCATTAGCGTCATCGTAGCCCAGGCCATAGCGAGTCATTACTCCATAGCGATAGTTTTCAACGAGAACATCGGCACTTTCAATAAGTTTTTTTGTTATAGCAAGTCCCGCGCTAGTCTTTAAATCAAGAGATAACGACCGCTTATTGCCATTTTGACAAATGAATTCAGTTCCACGGCCTTGCTTTGCCATTTCTAGACTCTGGCTTTCAGCTCGCATCATATCCGGCTCATGCTGGAACTCTACTTTTATAACATCAGCGCCAAGGACGCCCAATTGATATGTTGCCGATGGCCCGGCTAAAACATGTGTGAAATCAATTACACGAATACCATCGAATGGTTTCATTTCACCTGTACCGGAAGCATTATTTGTAGGCTTCATAGTAGCTACTTTAGCTGTTTTGAGTCCTTAAATAAATGACGAGCCTTTTAATCTATAGAATTTTTTTGACTATAACAACAGTATTCTTCGTTTAGTCGATCAAAGAATATGGATGGGCATATTTACATCTGTCATTAGATTTTCTTAACTTATCAAAATTTTCGGATTAATTATAGATTTTGCTACAATATTCAACTTGGTTACTATTTGCTGAGTACTTTTAGTGCTGAGGCTTAGGGGCGTCTGAGTGACAGATCCGGTTGATGTTCTAATTATAGGGGCTGGTGCATCGGGCGCCGCGGTCGCATGGAGCCTTGCTGAAACACGCATGCGGATCGTATGCCTTGAGCAAGGTGATTGGATGAATTCCTCCAACTATCCAAGTAATGGGAGAGATTGGGAGGCACGCGATGACTATAGCTATAGTCCTAACATTAGACAAAGATCAACCGATTATCCGATAAACGATTCTGGCACTCCAATTAAGGTTGCAAATTTTAATGGAGTCGGTGGTGGTACGATATTATATGCGGCACATTTTCCGAGATTTCATCCATCTGATTTTCGTGTAAAAACTCTGGATGGCGTTGCTGATGATTGGCCCATAGATTACAAAACATTGTCACCATTTTATGATCAAAATGATCGAATGATGGGAGTGGCATCTTTAGCGGGAGATCCCGCGTATCCAGAAAAGCCGGCAATTTTGCCTCCACTTCCATTGGGAAAATCAGGAGAAGCTCTGGCGCATGGGTTCAATAAACTAGGCTGGCATTGGTGGCCATCTGACAATGCTATCGCAACCCTACCATATGATGGTAGAGCCCAATGTATCAATCTTGGAGCGTGCGCAAGTGGTTGTGCGCAAGGCGCAAAAGCTAGCACGGATATTACCTACTGGCGTCACGCAGTTAATAATCGTGTTGAGGTATGGACTAGATGCAGAGCGAGAGAGATCACAGTTGATTCAAATGGGATGGCATCAGGTGTTATTTTTTACGATAAAGAGGGAAATGAGCGCCATCAGCGTGCAGAAGTGGTGATATTGGCATGCAACGGGATTGGCACTCCCCGGCTGTTGTTGAATTCCACATCACATTTGTTTCCTGACGGATTGGCCAATAGCTCAGGGCTAGTTGGTAAGAATTTTATGTGCCATCCTTACTCAGCAACTTATGGAATATTTGAGAATACTGTCGATAGTTATATTGGCCCGCACAATTGTTTGTGGAGCCACGAATTTTATGAGACCGATCTATCAAGAGGTTTCGTTCGTGGTTATATCTATGAAAGTATTCGTGGATATGGGCCAGTCGGTACGGGACTTATCGGCATGGACTTGGGTAAGATTAGCTGGGGCCCTAACCACCATCAGGACTATCGGCGTTTATTTAATCATATGACCTTTTTGCAGGGTATCTGTGAAGATCTTCCTGAAGAGAAAAATACTGTCACACTCGATTCGATTCTTACTGATTGCCATGGCATACCTTCGCCAAAAATTGATTATACAATCAGTGAAAACACAAAAAAAATGTTAAATTTTTCAATTGAAAAGGCCACCGAAGTGCTCGAAGCAGCAGGAGCAGTCGAGATATTCAGTCGTAGCCCAATCGAACTGGGTGGTTGGCATATGATGGGAACTGCCCGGATGGGGTTTAATCCAGCCCGATCCGTTGTTAACGA
The DNA here is from genome assembly GCA_964343365.1 of uncultured Acidiferrobacteraceae bacterium. Lineage (GTDB taxonomy): Bacteria > Pseudomonadota > Gammaproteobacteria > Arenicellales > UBA868 > CAJXWH01. The sequence continues at coordinate 4,741 of CAYFJI010000045.1, read as the reverse complement.
ATGGGGCCGCTCCCATGATGTCAAGAACCTTTTTATCGTTGATGGAAGTATTTTTGTAACGTCTGGAGGGGTTAATCCCACTTCAACGATTCAGGCGTTGGCTCTCTATATAGCTGATATGATTAAGAAGCGCTTGACTAATTTATTTGATTAATCTAAATCAGCTAAACTCATCCCGAACACCCGAATGATTAAGCAACCATCAGAAGACGAGGCTAAGATGCTACATGCTCTAGTCGAAGATATGATCCCTCAAAGTGAAACGTATAATCTTCCTAGTGCCGGAGAAGAATTAATATTTAACGACATACTTAATGAAGTTAGACGCAACTTTGTTTTAGTTAAGGAGGAGCTTTCTGCGTTGAATAAAATAGCCGAAGAGATGTTTGGCATAAGTTACAAAATGCTTGGAGAGGATAAACAAAACCGCGTGTCGATGAAATTTGTTGTTGGTATTAAGAAGAGTACTATTGCACGAATAGTTCTTCAGTGCTATTACAGGGACGATCGGGTGATGAGATCACTTGGAATGGAACCACGACCTCCTTTTCCTTTAGGCTATGCTATTAAGAATCACGATTGGTCATTGCTTCAGAGTGTGAAAAAAAAGAACAAAACATACCGACCAGCTTAGTTCTGATAAATTGATAATATGAGTTTCTGATAACCCATAAACAGAAGGCTTTTTTGTGTAACATCAGTCTTGTGGGGCGCGCAGCAGCTTATTGCAGGGTTTTTGCGAAAAGACTTTTTGCCAATTGTAACTAGACTGCAACGGTCGAGGTTGTAGTAGATTTGATGACCTAGGGGAAATTGGATCAAGATAGGAGACGAAAATGTCAAAAAATAAGGAGAGACGCGAGACTGAAAGCGCTCTCGATGCTCTTCATAGGGAAGTCTATGAAAAGCATATGGCACCCTATTGGGCTATCGATTCCAGTATTGACCACGATGAAGATAATCAGGTCATGGATAAACGCAAAGCTGTGCCGTTCAGTTGGCGCTATAAGGAAGATATTGAGCCGTTGTTGTACCGCTCAGCATCACTTATCAAGATGGAGAATTCTGAGAGGCGATCTTTAGTTCTAGTAAACCCAGGGCTAGCGCCAAGTCGAGCAACGGTAACAACTTTATACATGGCTTATCGTTTAAATGATCCAGTAGAAATAATGCCGCCTCATCGTCACTCACCTAATGCGATACGTCTCGGATTAATTGGTGCGCAAAATTTTACGGGGGTCGAAGGTGAGAATATTGTCTTTGGTCCTGGAGATTTAGTGCTTACCCCACACGATACCTGGCACAATCATGGAAACGAAGGTGATGAGCCTGCAATTAATTTGAGTGTTCTAGATTTGCCTCTAGCAGATGCATTAAATTCATTGCATTTTGAGCATGATTATACCGAGCAAGACGAAAATTCCATTGTAGTAAAAAAAATGCAGACGCAAAAGTTCCCCACGCATTATTCGGAGAAGATTTACGGCCACGGTGGGTTTTTGCCACGTTTTGTATCTCATACACGAGGTGTCGGAAAAGCTTCACCTATGTATATCTATCGTTGGGAGGTAATGTCTGAATTACTTGAGCGTTACAAGAATTGGGACGGTGATCCTTACGAAGGAATACTTATAGAATATGTTGATCCTACCCGAGGGACGCCAATATACAAAACAATGACATTTTTTGTTCAGATGCTCCGGCCCGGCGAAAAGACCTTGCCAATGAAACAGAATTCTTCAGTTTTGTTGTCTCCTCTTGAAGGATCGGGATACAGTGTTGTTGACGGAAAGAGGCTTGATTGGTCTCCGTTTGATACGGTCGCAGTCCCTGGAGGACTGTGGTGTGAACACATTAATGGGTCTGACAGCGAAAGGGCTATTTTATTTGTTGCGAGTGATGAACCGACGTTGAAAGTACTAGGATTTTATCGAAAGTTTGGTAAGACCGAGACGGGTGATGTGCTGCGCCTTGCTTAAATATTGGTCCTTCTTAAATATTACAAAGGATAATGAGAAACTGAGAAAAAATGCCAACAGTTAAAAATACTTCACTTGTATCGCATATTGACTGTCCAGGAGGTGGGCAAGTCTGGGTTGATGGTGATATTTTGTACGTAGGGCATATGAGGGAACCTGCGGGCACAACGTTATTTGATGTATCCGATCCTAGGTCACCGCGCGAAATCTTTCGCATCGAGATGCCAGTTGGTTGGCATTCGCATAAAGTGCGTACATCGAATGGAGTGATGTTGGTTAATCATGAACGGTTAGGAACAGATGGTTCTCCTGAGTTCGGAGGAGGTTTAGGAATTTATGATGTCAGTAACCCAGCAAAGACTAAGCTTATAACTAAATGGAAGACCGGTGGCCGTGGGGTACATCGATATAGTTTTGATGGACGATATGCTTACATCTCTCCAACAGTCGAGGGGTACATAGGTAATATCGTAATGATTTTAGATCTGGTGGATCCCGGGAGACCGATTGAGGTCGGTCGTTGGTGGATTCCGGGTCAGTGGAAGGCAGGGGGTGAAAATTATCCATGGGATGGTTGGGTTCCACCAAGATGCCATCATCCTCTCCGTAGGGGCAACCGACTTTACGTAAGTTATTGGCATCACGGTTTTTTTATACTAGATATTCAGAACATGTCTGAGCCAAAACTGATTTCCAGCATGAACACTAGCCCGACATTTCCTCACCCTACACATACCTGTCTCGCAATGCCTGACCGAATTAAAGGTAGAGATATCATGGTAGTTGCTGATGAAGACGTTGCTAAGTTGTGGGATTCTCCCCCTGCTTTTACTTGGATTTATGATATTTCAACCGAGACAAATCCCGTGCCAATTTCAACCTTTCAGGTGCCAGATTTAGATATTGATGGATCGCCCCAGCCACCTATGACAGGGTGTCATCAGCCATCTGAAAAAATTGTCGGGAATATTATTCCTTTTGCTTGGTTCGCCCAAGGATTAAGGCTCATAGATATTTCGGATCCTTACCAACCAAAAGAGGCTGGATTTTTCAAGCCCGATGCTCCGGCTGGGTTTGAACTGGCATCGACTAATGATGTCACCGTCGATGATCGCGGTTTAATTTACATAATTGATCGACAAAATGGCGTCGATATCATTGAGACGCCACTTATATAACAGTCTCTACTGAATCTTCGGGAGGATATAGTCGTGCAAGACAAAAATGAGACCAAAATAGGTACTGGAATCCATCCAATTGGCGAAAAAAATCCAAATCTACCTTTTCATCCTGGGGTACGCGCGGGAGATTTTCTATTTGTTTCTGGGCAAGTCGCAAAAGACGAGAACGGAAAAATGTGTGATGGGACTATCGAGGAGCAATGCAGGTTGACTCTCGAGTCTGTTAGGCGCGTCCTAAAGGCAGATGGGGCAGACTTGGAAGACATTGTAAAGATCACAGTATTCCTTGAGGATGCTCGGGATTTTGGACGTTATAACCGTGCATTTGGAGAATATTTTCCGGAGGGCTTGTTAGCTCGAACTACGGTAGAGGCACGAGCCGTTATTAATACGAAAATTGAAATGGATGCAATTGCATACAAACCAATAAGTAAGTAATCATTATGTTGATTTAATAGATTTCGAAAAGGGGAAATTATGTTGAGACTATTAGGGCGTAAGACATCTGGTAACGTACAAAAAGTTCTATGGCTACTTGAAGAACTCGGAGTCAACTACATCAGAGAAGATTATGGTCGGCAATTTGGCAACACTGGGGATGCTACTTATCTACAGATGAATCCTACGGGCAAGGTGCCCACTTTAATTGACGGTGAGCACATTATTTGGGAATCAAACACTATCCTGCGTTATCTTTGTCTCAAGCAGAACTCTGATTTAATTCCTGGAGATTTGGCATCTCGAGCAAAATGTGAAACTTGGATGGACTGGCTTTTAGCATCCCTAAATTCCCATTATCTGAATGTATTTAAAGAGTCCAAGAAAGCAGAGGAAGATCGCACCGAAATAGATGCCATGGGGAGCGCGCTGATTGATCAGCTATCGATATTGGATAAGCACTTGGAGGAAAACGAATGGATCGGTGGAGATTTTTTTTCCATGGCTGATATTGCTTTAGGCCCCATTTGTAATCGATGTCTAGGATTTCCAATTAACCTTCCAGAGCTGGTAAGTACTCGTAGATGGCATGATTTAATTTCCGAACGAACAGCCTATCAAAAGGTTGTAGCTGCATAGCTTTCAATGCCCCAAAAAACTAGGAGCAAAAGATTATGACCAAGGTAGCCGTGATAGGGCTTGGCACCATGGGGCCGGGCATCACAGCAACGCTAGCAAGAGGTGGAATTGAGGTTTCAGCATTTGATGTCAATTCAGGAGTACTGGAGGCTGGACAGAAGAACATTGACATCGCCTTTAAAGTTCTTGATGCGCTTGGTACGACAGACCGTTCAATTGCTCCCGTACGATTAACGCCCAACCTCGAAGATTGTGTGGTAGGGGCTGATCTGGTAATAGAGAATGTTCCTGAAGATATTGATGCTAAGCTCGCCGTTTTCAAGGAACTGGAGAAGCTGGTTACAACAAAGTGCGTTCTTGCGAGTGACTCTTCTGGAATTCCTATTTCTAAGCTACAGGATGGCTCGAATCATCCTGATCGCTTTGTTGGCATGCATTGGTCTAACCCGCCCCATATCATTCCAATGATTGAGGTCATTGCGGGCAAAGAAACCGATATGAATA
>CAYFJI010000044.1:0-15470 GCA_964343365.1 uncultured Acidiferrobacteraceae bacterium | reverse complement strand
GCCAAGTTGATTTTTCTACTGCTTCAGTGTTACCTACTTTAACATCGAGAACATCTGCTTTCCGTCCAATTACAGCATCTACGGTGTAAAATTTCTTATCCAATTTAGACTCAATCGCTGATCCAATTGATTTAAATTGATCTCGCATGTGAGATTTTACAGCACCTCCCAGCCAATCGGATCGCAACATGGTTTTAGGTGAATGATGGCTTGCAATCGACTTCATGCCCGCTAAACCAGTTACTAACATCTTGTAACCACCTGAATAACCACCATAGGGGTTTGCAGCACAGTGCCCAACTAATATTGATATATCCGAATTCGCAACAAAACGGTTTGTTTGTACAACATTACCCATCTCATCTTTTCCTAGATGTAGAAGATTTGAATCTTCCGCATCATGATTAATCAATCGATCAGGCCAAAAGTCTTTGACTATCTCAGGTCCAAGATACCATAGCCACTCTTCTAGCGTGTTTCGCCTATGCAGTCCTTGTGCACATACTAATGTTATATCTTCAATTCGGCACCCACCCTTCACTAAGTCTGAAACAATTAAAGGAATACTGACACGCCGATGCGATAATGCTTGCGCTCCACCTTTAACTCTATCGGGAAAAACAATTGCAGCGGTTTTTCCAAAACCAGCTAAAGATACAATCGTTGGCATGTCCAGTGGATTATCCAACGCGTCACGAGTAGCAACAACCGGGTCAACTGATGGAGGATCCTCATGCGTTTCCCCATAACGCACTACAACAGAATTGTCTGGCAATTCTACGACCATGCTTTGCAACCCATAATCTAGCTTTACCTGCTTCATTTATTTGTCACTCATTCATATTGGTCACTTTTCATACATCTCAACTACTGCAGCGGTATCTTTCTTGCCAAGACTTGCTTTTCTCGCTGCCAAATTCAGCTTTTGTCCCGCCTCACTGACTTCAAGTTCAATTTCGAGCTTTTTTGCGAGGGATAATCCAAGATCAACATCTTTATGAAGATTATCTATGGAGAACACTGGTGAAAAATCTCCTGATATTATTTTTGGCCCTAATTCTTTGAAGAGATTGCTAACTGTACCTGCACCACTATTTGCAATCGTCTCAAAGAACAAACTCTCATCCATGTCGGCTTTTCGACATAGCGCAAAGACCTCGCATGTAATGGAATTGATGGCCCCGAACATTAGATTATTAAGGAGTTTCACTAAGCTACCTCGGCCACATTCACCAACCGAAACTATATTGCTCGCGAAAGTACTAAGAATAGGGCGCACTCGCTCAATGTCATTTTGTCTACCACCAGTAGGCAATGTCCAATTACCATAACCAGAGGGTCGACCTAAAACTGGGCAATCCAAGTATCCAACCCCCTTTGCATAACAAATCTCAGAATTCTCCTGTGAGGTAGCTGGGTCAACCGTGCTGGTATCTACTATAGTTGAGCCTTTTGACGCTCCTATAAGCAATCCCGTGTTATGATTTCTCACTACCTCTTTGACATGCTCAGGTTTAGGGAGCGACATAATAACTGTTCTTGTTTGCTCTGATACTTCACTTGGCGCTTTTGCTATAGCGCACCCAAGTAACTCAGCATTCTGACTAGCTATCGGCAAAGGATCGAAGACGACGACAGAATAATTATTTTTTATCAAACAACGAGCGATTGCCTCGCCCATAATTCCAAACCCAATTAAACCAACTTTCTCCTTCATACTAAATTAAGTCTTCCAAATAGATTGTTACAACAATACTTGCGATTCATTATTTTGTATACATATAGTTTATCTTAAACGAAAGTTTAAACAAACTAGGTAGCAATGCAACCAGTTGGAACTTTCAGAAAATAACTTGAAACACCAGCTGCAAAATATACGACTGTCCGGGCTACCTCATTAGAATTGGTCCAAGTCATTTTTTCTCACAAATATTGAAGAAAACTATACTAATATGACTAATAGCTATTGTAACGGCAATAGAAAATTTATGCTAAATCTTATAACTTTAGCGTAGTAAATAATAATAACTACTCAGACAAGAATTAATTATTTCTATCCTCTATAAAGATTGAAAAGCTTGAATAACAATGCGTGATTGTATATGGAGTAATGTATTTCCTAATAAATGGTTCAGTCTTTCTCAACCAAGGCCCCAAACTCCTTTTGACATTACTCTTTGAATTTGATTCGATAAGCGCAGCAAGTTTTCTAGAAAAATGTGGAAAAAAAAGAGGAAAAATTATCCGAAACATATTACTAGATCTATTTTGCCGATAAAATGATGTGGAGCCGTCTATCGCCACACATATATTACCTAGGGCGCTAGTATTCCATGAAAATTTAATATCATCAGATGAAGGGATAACCACGTCTTTTGACGAAAAACTAACTACTTCTCCATGTCGATAAGCGATACGAACAGGGAATATTACTATCATATTACCTATCGTCAGTGCGATCTTCATTTTACGTTTTGATTTCCACACTTTATCAATTGTCCAGTCTGGAGACTCCACAACGGTACCGTTTTCGTCAATCTGAATTGCTTGCACATACTGCTGTCCGATCTCATAGCTTACTTCTGAGTTATTTTGCGGTCTGAAACCAGTACTCCTAACTACATGCGTATGCAGTGGCGTGAAATCTATCACGCTGTATTGATTATCTGTAAAAGCGAACGAAAATTTTCTTTTGAAATTGTGCCCAGAATAACTATGTTCTCGGTGGTCATTGTCTTTATCTAAAGAAACAGTGGTATAACCAAGATCAAACCAATAAACTTCTTGGTGAATCTCATCAAGAAGAACACAATCAGGATTGCAATAGATTTCCTGATACCTACTTCCCGAACAATCTTGGGAGTAAACGAAATCGCTTGCGGATTTGTTAGCCGCATAAAACAAATCATGGTCATCTAGGGAGACATTGGTTGACTTCACTTGATTTCAAGTCCTGTTGAAAAAAATTCTGCGCTCATAGATCAATAAATCCTGTAATTTTTATTACTAATAATAACACTGCTGAGGTCACAAATTGATGTAAAATTGGATAACATCCAATGCTTTTTTTTCAGTAATACGGTAAAATTTACCAAGGCACCTAAACTGGTAAAATGAACATGCTAACTTCAGGAAAAAGAACAAAGCAATCAACCAAAAAGACCATCTCGACTGTAAAAACGATTGTTGTATCGGGTATCCTAATGCTGACGTTATCTTCTTGTGATGTATTGAGGGAGAGCGATACTGACTCTGGGATTGGTGGAAAAGGAGTAGCTCATAGGGAATTACAACCTAAGATTGGACGAGGCTCCCCATCAGCATGGACAACAAAAACCTGCGCTGTCGTTGAAGGGCGAACACAGTGGAAGTGGATCCCTGAACCAACAGATGGTGCTGGCGAGGACGACGCTGCAGACCCCTATATATTCCAAATCGATAAACCAAATGAGTGGCAATCGAAAGGAAAGCTGGGTGATGTCCTGATCACACTATTACCTTTATCAAGTTGTGCAATCGATAGTAAGACAACAATTGCGTATACAACCAAGGATTGGCTTTGTGTTGATGATTACGTGAGAGTGAATGATTCAGACTGCTTAATTAAAGCAATCAAAGAGCTTTAAAAAAGAATCTTTCAATTAAATACTCACTTTTTCTCATTTAATGATCAAGAGATATTTCGCTCTCTTTTATCCAGTCGGATCCAAACACAATTATCATGAAATGCTGCTCCTCCAACCGGAGCGACTGGATCAGCGCCAGTCAAAACGTTGACGCCTTTCCCATCAATGAACGCATTGTTTGGCCAAACACTTTGTATAATAACGACCCCAGGGCCAACACCATCAAAGTGCTTAGCGTGAATTCGAAGTTGACCACGACTATTTCCAATCATCACAACATCACCTGATTTAATGTTCAATGCTATAGCATCATCAGAATGCATCATTACAACTGGGCGACCCTCTCTTCTGCGAGATGTTGATGTTTCACTGAATGTAGAATTCAAAAATTGACTTGCTGGCGCAGTCACTAGTCGAAACGGTTCTTGACTATTTGACTCTTCGATTACTGCCCAATGATCTGGAAGCAACGGAGGTATGATGCCTTCTGGTCCAAAGCCATTAGGCTTCAGGCTTTTCCAATCAGGAGAGAAATGGAATCTCCCATCCTCATGGGCAAACCGATCAATATAGTGGGACTCATTAAAAGAGGGCTGGCAATCTATCCATCGTGTTTTCTCAAGATCATTTAGGGACCCCCAACCTGATTCTTTTAAGGTCCAATCGATTAACTCTCTTGCTGACATCTCAAAACCTTTGTGAATAGCTCCAAGCCGTTCTGCCAGCGCGCAAATAACATCGTGGTTTGATCGGCACTCATCAGGAGGTTCAATGATTTTTGGTCCTAAGATGATGTGCTGGTGACCTCCACCTTGATAAATATCATCATGCTCGAGAAACATAGTTGCAGGCAACACAATATCAGCCATAGCGGCAGTCTCGGTCATAAACTGCTCGTGAACACATATAAACAAATCATCACGAGCAAACCCTTTGTGCACTCGATTAAGATCCGGCGCAACAGCCATTGGATTAGTATTCTGTATAAATAATGCCTTTATTGGAGGGCCATAACAAAGCGCATCCTCATCACCATTAAGAATCGCGCCTATTCTTGACTGATCTAAGGTTCGGACATCTGGGTCTCGTACATCAAGCCCTTCAATCATTTTCTGATCCCAATGGTAAATTGCACCATTATTGTGAAACGCACCGCCACCCTCGTGAATCCACGCGCCAATCACAGAAACAATGCATAGCACAGCATGCATGTTTGAAGCGCCATTGCGTTGTCTTGAAAATCCATAACCCAATCGAAAAAATGTTCTAGGCGTCCTCCCTACCAATTCTGCAAAATCTTCAATTAAAGATGATGGGATACCAGTAATATTTTCTGCCCACAAAGGTGAGCGTGTCCTAAGATGTTTATCCAACTTTTCTGGACAATCTGTATATTGATACATGTAATCCCAATTTGCATAGCCATCACGAAATAGCACATGCATCACAGCACAAGCCAGAGCACCATCGGTGCCTGGCCTTATTCGCAAAAATATATCTGCTTGCTTAGCGGTCGCATTTTCATATGTATCAATCACAACGATCTTTGCCTTTCGATTACGACGTGCCCGCAATGCATGTTTCATAACGTTAATCTGAGTACTTGCGGCATTTGTACCCCAAATTACTATGACATCTGAACTCGACATCTCTCTGGGATCGACACCTGCCAATCGGCCTGTGCCAGCAACATAGCCATTCCAGGCCAAAGTTGTACATATCGTCGAATGCTGACCGGAATATTTTTTTGAGTGTCGCAAACGATTAATACCATCTCTCATAACTCGGCCCATAGTACCTGCATAATAATATGGCCAAACGCTTTCAGAGCCATCACTCTGCTCTGCCATAAACAATGCTTCTGCTATTTCGTCTAAAGCATCATCCCAGTCTATTTTTTCGAATTTACCAGTGCTTCTATTTCCAACACGACGGAGAGGGTAGATTAGGCGATCAGGATGATGAATTCGCTCGCGATAACGCGCTACCTTACTGCATATAACCCCTGCAGTGTAAGAATTATCTTTTGCACCCCTGACTTTACCGATTTCATGCTGGCTAAGTTTTTCGATCTCAAGCGCGCAAGTTGACGGGCAGTCGTGTGGACAGGCGCTAGCTTCCAGGCTCATATGCTATTAAAAAAATAAAGTTGTCGAACATAGTGTTTTAATTTTTTTGTTTTTTGTCCGAATCAAGTGAAGGTTACATTGTAATATTAAATTATTTCATGTAATTTTATTAAAAATAAAACAATAACATATTTTATTATGGATAATGTTGACACATTTGAACTCAATATCGAGAGACTAAGCTCATATTTAGCTAAAAGAATCAAGAATTTTGAGAAAATTCTGAGTGCGAAAAAATTCTCAGGTGGACAATCCAATCCAACTTTTCTAATTACGACAACAAAAAAAAAATATGTACTCCGACAAAAACCTCAAGGAACACTCTTACCTTCCGCTCACGCAATTGACAGAGAGTACCGTGTGCTTCAAAGCTTAAAAAGTACCGAAATCCCAGTAGCAATACCATACTTAATCTGTGATGAAAAAGAAATTATAGGAAGCGCATTCTATTTGATGAGTTATATCCCTGGTCGAATCTTTTGGAAACCAAGCTTGCCTGCATTGTCATCAAGTGAGCGAGCGATGTTATTTCAAAACATAATTAGCACATTGAGCAAGCTGCATTCTATTGATCCTGGAGTTATTGGACTTAGTGACTTTGGTCGCGAAGGTAATTACTTTGAAAGACAATTAGCACGATGGACCAAACAATACAGAATAAGTGAAACTACTCAAATAAGAGAAATGGACAGACTTATCGATGAATTTCCAAAAATCTTGCCTCCAGACACTAATAAACCTTCATTAATTCATGGTGATTACAGGATCGATAATCTCATTTTCCATCCTAAAGAACAAAGAATCGTTGCGATAATTGATTGGGAGCTTGCCACACTGGGTAACTCCATCTCAGATCTTGCTTACCTTTGCATGTGCTTGAGAATGGATCCGGAGCAACATATTTCCGGAATCAAAGGCTTAGATCGAGCTAGCTTAGGAATTCCTAGCGAATCTGAAATGATTGATCGATATTGTGAGCTTTGCAACGCCAAACCAATTTACAATTGGTCTATTTACTTAGCATTTAGCTTCTTTCGTCTTGCGGCTATTTGTCAAGGAGTGCTAAAACGATCTATCGATGGAAATGCTGCAAGTTCAAACGCTATACGCATCGGCAGTATGACCGATACTCTTGCGCGAATGGCGATTGAAGTACTAGAAGAAAACAGATAGACCTCAATAAACACCGGAATTACTAATGGACTTCACCTATACAGAAAAAGTGCTTGCTCTCCGAAAGCAACTCACCACATTTATGAATACGTATATATCACCCAGAATCGGTGACTGGCAAAAGGAGATAAATAATGGAAATCATGCTGTTTCTTTCCTTGAGGATCTAAAATCAAAAGCTCGAACAGAAGGACTGTGGAATCTGTTTTTGCCAGGATTAAGAGAGACAGAACCTGGCACTCGCTTAACCAATCTTGAATATGCTCCACTCGCTGAAATTATGGGTCGAGTTAGCTGGGCCTCTGAGGTGTTCAATTGTAATGCACCCGATACCGGTAACATGGAACTCTTGCACCTTTTCGCTACGCCTGATCAATATAAAAAATGGTTGCTACCGCTTCTTCGAGGAGAAATTCGTTCTGCATTTGCAATGACGGAACCTGACATACCTTCATCAGATGCTAGACAAATTCAAACCAGCATTGTTGAAGATGGAGATGAATTTATTGTTAACGGGCGAAAATGGTTTATTACTAATGTTGCTCACCCGAACTGTAAACTGCTGATAGTCATGGGAAAAACAGATCCAACAGCTGAAAATCATAAACAACAAAGTATGCTTCTTGTGCCTTTAGATACACCAGGAGTTAAAGTAATCAGAAATATTCCAATAATGAATCATCAGGCGTTTGAAGGACATTGCGAACTACATTTCGTTAATGCGAGAGTTCCAAAGAGTTGTCTTTTGGGTGAAAAAGGCAGCGGTTTTGCGCTTGCCCAGGCACGTCTTGGGCCAGGACGCGTACATCACTGTATGAGATCAATAGGAGCAGCAGAACTTGCTCTTGAACTGATGATAGAACGCTCGACTCAACGTAAAACTTTTGGAAAATATCTCTATGAACATGGCTCTATTTCAGAATGGATTGCACGTTCCCGAATTGAGATTGACCAAGCACGGCTTTTGGTTTTAAAAACCGCATGGATGATCGACAATTTTGGCGCGAAAACAGCACGTAAGGACATCTCTATGATTAAGGCGCTTGTGCCCACTCTTCATACAACAATATTCGATCGAGCTATGCAAATATATGGCGCTATGGGTCTTAGCCCCGATACCCCACTTGCTGATCATTGGACTTGGGGACGAGCCATGCGTTACTTTGATGGTCCAGATGAAGTGCATCTGCGCGTCGTTGCTAGAAGCGAGCTTGAAAAACATCTGGAAACGAAATCTACCTAAATTGAACTCTTAACATCACGAAAAAAGTCGTAAAATATTTTTTTTTATCGATTACGAGCTAATCGCGCCCAGTGGCAAGGCTATGTTGCAGATCCTCTAGCTCTGCCCATCGATCTAGCGCCTTGTTTAGCTCACTCTGTTTTGCCAACTCCTTTTCCACAATCGGCTTGGTGTCTATATAAGACTGCTCATAGAATTCTGGCTTCAGAATTTGATTTTGCAGAATTGCAAGCTCATTTTCTAGTGTGTCAATAATAATCGGTAATTCATCCAACTCTCTTTGAAGCTTATATGAGAGTTTCGATTTTTTTTTGTGATTTTTTATAGGTTGATCAAAATTGTTACTAGCTTTAATATTTTTCTTACGAATATCGCGTTGACCCAAATCTATGCCTCTTTCAAGCCAATCACTGTAATTTCCTATATAAGATTTAACTTTTCCATTTGATTCAAAAACAACAATTCGATTGACAACATTATCGAGAAACTGACGGTCATGACTGACTACTATCAACGTGCCATTATATTGAGAAATTTTTTGCTCCAGAGCCTCAAGAGTCTCTATATCAAGATCGTTTGTTGGTTCATCGAGAACCAATAGATTTGTAGGTTTAATAAAAAGGCGTGCCAGCAACAGTCTGTTCCGTTCTCCTCCAGACAAAGCTTCGACTGGAGTCATTGATCGCTTGGGGCTAAATAAAAAACCTCTCAAATAACCAATTACATGGCGAGATTTTCCGTTTGAAGTTATATAATCTTTGCCTTCACCAACAATCTCAAACACAGTCTTTTTGATATCTAGCTCTTCCCGATGCTGGTCAAAGTAACCCAGTTTAATGTTAACACCGGTTTTTACACGACCATTATCTGGTATGATTTTTTCTAAAAGGATATTAAGTAAAGTGCTCTTTCCAACACCATTATTACCAACTAATCCAACACGATCGCCACGCATTATCCGAAGCGAAAGATCATTAATGAGGGTTCTGCCGCCAACTCGGTAACTTATTTTATGGGTTTCAATAACTCGTTTGCCAGAAGGTTCCGCTTCTTCGATATGCATTCTGACATCATGCGCTAATGGAATACGCTCCTCTTTTTGTTCACGCATCTCTAGCAAAGCGCGAACTCTTCCTTCATTTCTAGCACGTCGAGCTTTTGTTCCCTGTTGGTACCAGTTCTCTTCGTCAGCTAATTTTCTATCAAACTCTTTGTTCTTTGAAATCTCCTCAGACAATTTTTTCTTTCGTTTCACAAGATATTTGTGGTAGTTCCCAGGCCAACTAGTTATTTGCCCTCTATCAATCTGGACAATACGCGTGGCTAGTCTTTGCAAGAATTTTCTATCATGGGTAATAAATAAGACTGCACCAGGAATCTTGTTAATTTTATCTTCCAACCATTCAATCGATCCCAGGTCGAGATGATTAGTTGGTTCATCCAGAAGCAGTATATCTGGATTGCAAACGAGAGACTTTGCCAATGCGGCACGACGTCGCCATCCACCCGATAAATTATCGATGGTTTCTAATGGATCAAGATCTAACTCAGCACAAACTTTTGAAATCTGATGTTCGATATTCCAGCCTCCATGAGCATCAATAACCGAGTACAACGCTTCTAATTGAGTGAAATCTTGAGAATCATTTAGTGCCTTAGAGCATTCTTTATATTTATCCAGCAAGTTTCGTACATGGGATAATCCTTCTTCAACGTAATCTTTAACCGCCACATTTTTTCTTACTGGGAGATATTGCTTGAGGTGACTCAAAACAATATTATTAGGTTTTCGTATTTGTCCGGAATCTGGTTCAATTTCGTTATTTAACAGTCGAAACATTGACGTTTTTCCAGCCCCATTATGACCAATCAGACAAACACGCTCACCTGGCTCAAGTGAGAACTGTGCATTCTTTAATATCGGATATATGCCGAATGATAAGCTTATGTTCTCAAAGCCAATTAGATATTTCATCCGTGTAATCGCTATCCCTATTTATTATTTCAGATAGATAGAAAAGAATAATTTAAAAAATAAGGTCTATAGCAAAACTACACTTTTGGTCAAGCGTTAATTCTATTTTTTACATGAAAAAAATTTTTTTCGCCCTAACATTTCGTTAAATGTGTGATCAAATCATCAGCAATGTATTTGGCGGCCTTACCATCTCCAAACGGATTAGATATTTCTCTCAATGTTTCTTTCTCAGAGAGCAGCTCGTTAGACATTGCAACAATCTTCTCTATATTTGGAGGGCTAGCTAACCTTGCTAAACCACAGTCAATTAATTCAGGGCGCTCTGTTTTTTCTCGCAAGATAACAACTGGCACTCGATATGTTGGTGCTTCTTCTTGAATTCCTCCCGAATCTGTAAGAACTAATGGTGCATTAGCTAACAGTTCCTGCATAGAGAAATAGTCTATTGGAGGTGATAAGATTATTTTTTTGTTAGATTGAATTTTGCTCATTAAAGTTTTTTGAATCTGAGGATTCGCATGCATAGCAAACAAGAAAGATAAATCTGGATGCGCTTTCGATAATCTTAATATAGCGTCACAAATGCTCTCCATATAAGGCCAGTTTTCTCTGCGATGAGCAGTGACTATTATGGGGCCCTTTGTATCCTTGAATTCAAATCGCTTTTTTAGATAATTCTGTGCATCAATGCCTGTATTACCGGTCATCAATATTGCAGAATTTTGTATACCTTCCGAAAGTAAGGCTGTAACAGCTGTCTCAGTAGGAGCATAGTGTCTTATGGCAACTTGTGATATCAGACGTCGGTTTGATTCTTCAGGAAAAGGATTACGCATATCTCCTGATCGTAAGCCAGCCTCTATATGGATAACAGGTATATCCGCATAAAAACCAGTCAATGCCCCCGCCAAAGCAGTTGAAGTGTCTCCTTGCACACACAAAGCATTAAAATTAGACTTCGACAAAAATTCAGCAAGCGAATTCAAAAGGCTACTAGTAAGATTGGCTACAGATTCGTTGGATGGCTGCTCTAATATAACGTCTGGTACAATATCAAATTGTCGAAAAGCTTGTGCAGCTAAATCATCATGCTGACCTGAATGACACCATGTAACATCAATGTGGCGTTCAGACAACGCATGAAATAATGGTGCCAGCTTTATTATTTCAGGACGTGTTCCTGTGACAAACCCGATTTTTGTTCTGCTCATATCCAAAATTCAATATTGTTTATTTATTATCGCATAACTTGTGTATTTTAAATGCGTCTAGGGTTTACTCAAATTAGAGTTAGCAATAAAAAGGTAAATCAAACACTAAACAAATATTTTTAACTTTTTTCACTTTCTAATACCCAGACTTCAGCGTACACTCCGCCAGATCTACACTTAATTCGAGACAACTATTTTTGAAAACCGCGCTGTCCACTATTCGCCGATTATCTGCTCTAATGCTATCAACAATGCTGATAATGATGGGAAATGGACTGTTTACTACATTAATATCACTTAGGGCTAACATTGAATACGGGCCAGTAATAATCGGCCCGATGATCGCTGCTTTTTTCTTAGGATTCGTTGTTGCAACACTATGGATTGGAGGTCTGATTAATCGAGCAGGACATATCCGAAGCTTTGCTATATTAGCTGGCGCCTCAACAGCTACCTCTTTGTCGTTTCTATTAATACCTAACCCATGGGTGTGGGTAGTGCTGCGATTGCTCATGGGTATGTGCGTAGCTGGATGCTTTGTGGTGACTGAAAGCTGGATGAACAACCGTGCAACAAATGAAAATCGTGGTATTCTATTGTCAATCTATATGGGATTGATGTACCTTTCATCAGCAGCAGGACAACAAGCGCTACAATTTGGTGATCCTGCTAAATTTGAGATTTTTGCGTTCACCAGCATCCTTATAGCAGTAGCTATCATACCTGTTGCTGCAACAAAAGAAACTTTCCCCAATCCCGTTCCTAAAACAAAAATACATTTGCGTCGACTAATTCAGACGTCACCGACTGCTGTTGCGGGATGTTTAATCTCCGGATTCGTTTTAAGCTCACTTGGAGGACTCGGACCAATATATGCCCAATCATTGGGATTAGAGATAAATGGGATTGCATTGTTCATGAGCATTTTTGTTATAGGGGGATTGTTGTTCCAAATTCCAGTAGGCCGATTGTCAGATCACTATGATCGCCGAAAAGTATTAGGGGCTGTTACCGCAATAGCTATTCTACCTTCCCTGATTTTGAGCTTTGGCAGTCTGGTGAATGCTACATTTATTTTTGTTAGCATTGCGCTTCTCGGTGGGCTAATTGCAACAATATACCCGTTGAGTATCTCGTATGCGAATGATTATCTTGAGTCCGACGAGATAATCTCTACTAGTGCTGGTTTTGTTCTCATATTTGGAACTGGTGCCATGCTTGGGCCAGTTATTGGATCAGTCATGATGCTCAAAATGGGTTATCAAAGCCTTTTTATCTTAATTACACTAGCGCTGTTATCATTGGTATTGTATATCGCTTGGCGAACCCAAATCCGTCAATGGGTGCCTGTAAAAGCAAAAGAGGCGTTTGTTGCGCTACCTGAACACCCCGCTCCTACCATTATCTCCGATCTCGATCCTAGAACAGAGATTAGCTCACAATCTAATTCCAAAGAAAAAATATAAAAGATTAAGGCTGAAAAAGGAACAGAGTGCTATTTAAAATTTAGCCATCCTCACTATTTTCATAATCTATTTTAAGCACTTCATATCTTCGGGTTCCGCCTGGGGCATTAAATTCAATTTCATCACCCACTTCTTTCCCTAAAAGAGCTCTAGCAATAGGGGAAGTATTAGAAATCTTCCCATGATCAACATCAGCTTCCATCTCCCCCACTATACGATACCGTACCTCGCGATCACCCTGCTCTTCCCACAGATCAACCCACACACCAAATACCACTTTACCATTTGCGTTGAGCTCAGCAGGATTAATTATTTCAGCACGACCTAACTTTGCTTCCAATTCACGAATTCTTCCCTCAATAAAACCTTGTTGTTCTCGCGCAGCATGATATTCAGCATTCTCCGAAAGATCACCATGAGCTCTCGCCTCTGCAATAGCCTCTATAATTTTCGGTCTATCATCTTTTTTTAATCGACTAAGCTCGCTCCACAAAGTCTTGGAACCTTCAGGTGTAAGGAGTACTCTATCCATCAGTCTAGACTTGCTGTTGAAATCCGCATGATTAAAATGAAAGTCCTAAGACATCTTGCATATCGTATAAACCATTTGATTGGCTTGCCAACCAAAGAGCTGCACGAGTTGCACCTTGAGCGTAAATGTCTCGACTCGTAGCTTTATGACTAATTTCCACACGCTCTCCTAATCCTGCAAACCAAATACTATGCTCACCAACAATATCTGCTGCTCGTATAGTTGAGAATCCTATGCTTTTTTCTTGACGTTCACCTACCTGGCCATGCCGACTATAAACTCCATCAGTTTTTAAATTTCTTTCAAGCGTATTAGCCACTACTTCACCCATTTTAATTGCTGTTCCTGACGGAGCATCTATCTTATGTCGATGATGTGCCTCTAATATTTCTATGTCTACTGAATCTCCAAGTGTTCGACAAGCTAATTCAATTAGCTTTAAGATTAAATTGACACCAATGCTCATGTTCGGGGCCAAAACTATCGCTATGTCTTCTGAAAGATTCTTAATTTTTACCTTTTGTTCAGTATCTAAACCCGTTGTTCCAATAACTATATTTCGATTCTTAGCATGGCAAAATTCTAAATTTGACATCGTAGAGCTCGGTGAAGTGAAATCAATTAGAACATCAAAATCGCCATCCTCAATTGAGTCACTTAGATACAGACCTGGTGAACTAATCCCTGTCAAACTGCCAACTTCAGCTCCCAATAAAGGATGCTCTATTTGTTCATATGCATGAGTAATTTGGAGACGTGCGTCTTCCGAAACTGCTTTTAGGATTGACCGCCCCATTCGGCCAGCAGCTCCCGCAATAGCGACACTTGTCATATCAAGGATTCCAAGTTATTAATTGGTCTAGAAATTGATGAGAAACTCATGGCTTTAACCTCCAATGTGAGACATTTCTACGCGGCCTGAACGATTTACTTGAATCGGTAATTGACCTCGAATTTGAGAATACTGATCCTTTCGATTTGACCAAATGGAACGGATTTGTTTTGCTAAAGCTTTGTCACTGACTCCTTCACGCATCAATTTTTTTAGATCATAACCTTGGCTGGCAAACAAACAAGTATAGAGAACACCCACAGCAGAAAGACGTGCTCGACTACAATCACTGCAAAAAGGTTCAGTAACTGACGAAATAAATCCTATCTCACCAGAACCATCTAAATAGCGCCACCGCTTGGCTACTTCACCATCATAATTTGGAGATATTGGAACAATTGGAAAATCATTTTTTATAATACTAATCATTTGACTGGCTGGAACAACTTCATCAATTTTCCAACGATTGGTAGATCCAACATCCATAAATTCTATGAATCGTAAAACTATGCCTGTTTTTCTAAAATAATCAGCTAACTCGAATATGCTATGTTCATTAAAACCGCGACGAATAACAGCATTGACTTTTATTTGATCAAAATCAGCTTTACGTGCATTCTCAATACCCTCGAGTACTTTCTCGACAGAGATATTTACATCATTAACTCTTTGGAAAGTTTTTTCATCCAACGCATCAAGACTGATATTAAGCCTTCTCAGCCCAGCTTTACGAAGCCCAATCACTCTATCCTCAGTTAACATTGATGCATTAGTAGTCATGCTAATATCATGTATACCATCTATAGAGGCCAGCATTTCGATTAACTGTTCTAAATCTCTTCGAATCAAGGGTTCGCCGCCAGTAATCCTTAGCTTTCTAACACCATTGATTGCGAATACTTTTGCAATACGAAATATTTCCTCCAACCGAAGTAACTCGCTTCTTTGAACAAACTGGTAATTGGGTCCAAAAATGTCGCGCGGCATACAGTAAACACATCGAAAATTACAACGATCAGTTACAGAAATACGTAGATCCCGAATCGGTCTGCTTAATTGATCTTTGATCTCAGTAGTATTATTTAGGTCCATGATCTAGCCCGTGCGCTACAGCAACATATGCTTCCATCAGCTCCAGAGGATTTCTTAACAATCGTTCTTTCCAATTTCCCAACCTAAGCTTAGACTGTATGAGACCACGAATAACCCCAATGTGCTCTGTTAAACCCAACGCATTGGCGCCCACAAGCACATCATCTTCAAATTCTAAATCAATGTAA
>CAYFJI010000043.1:0-15624 GCA_964343365.1 uncultured Acidiferrobacteraceae bacterium | reverse complement strand
CGGCATTTGGTAGCCTGCAAAAGGTACCATTTTGGCTCCAAGTTCTCCATGCAAGGAGTATAGTGAGGTTGTCTTCAGATTGAACAAAGATGAAGTGATCATCAAATAGCTAGTTGTCTAGTAGATTGTAAATGACTTAGTAGGTAACATACATCTCATAATATTAGGACTATAGACAATATGAACTAAAACGTACACTGTCAAGATAAAGAAAAAATGAAAGCAAACCCCATTTTGGTTGAGATTACTAGAGGAGACTTAACAGAAAGTATTCATCGAGGAGCATATGCTGTGATAAAGGATGATGCAAGTGTCGTTTCCTCGGCTGGAGATATAGACAAATTAACCTATCCCCGATCATCATTAAAACCGTTACAGGCGTTACCCCTCATAGAAACAGGTGCCGCCAATCGTTGGGCTCTAACTGATCTTGAATTTGCAATAGCATGCGGATCCCATAGTGGTGAAGAGAGGCATGTGACTGCTGTTCGAGAATGGCTTGAAAGAATTGGACTATCAATGATTAATTTAGGATGTGGAGCCCAACAACCTACAAGCACTCAAGCTCGAAGGTATTTAGTTAAAAATAATATTGCGCCAAGCCCTCTTTATCACAATTGTTCTGGAAAGCATGCAGGATTTTTGAGCACGGCTTGGCATTGCAAGGAGCCACTCGAGGGATATTTAGAAAAAAACCATCCGGTACAACTTCGCATTAAGCAACTTTTAAGCGAAATGACTTTAGACAATATTGATGTAAGTCCAGTGGCCAAAGATGGATGTGGAGCGCCTATTTTCGGAATTTCGTTAAGGGGTCTTGCGCTTGCAATGGCTTGTTATGGAACCGGACGTGGACTGCCCGATGCCCGTGTAAACGCAGCTAAAAAGCTTTATAAAGCTATGACGGCACAACCATTTATGGTAGCCGGAACCGATCGTTGGGATACCGAAACAATGATCTTGTCAGGCTCACGTCTGATTGTGAAAGGTGGTGCTGAAGGAGTTTATAGTGGATGTATCCCAGATCAGGGTATTGGGATTGCGCTCAAAATTGACGATGGTGGCCGACGAGCTGCAGAAACCATAATGGGATTATTATTAGATCGCTTTGGGAAGCTTAACCCAAGTATCAGTCTTAAACTTAATGCTCTTTCATTTCCACCGATATTAAATTCAAATGGAGAAAAAGTGGGTATTACTCAAATTCATAGTGAGGTATGAGCTAGATTAAAAACTGCTTGATCATTCAAGAATCATCCGGTGTTGACGCTTTAATACTGAGAGCGTGAATTTGTGCATTCATAGCGTCTCCCAACGCTTCATATACAAGCCTGTGGCGCTGGATTAGGTTAAGGCCTTTAAATTCAGAAGCAGTTATTAGAACTTGATAATGGCCCCCACCCGAAGCAGCACCCGGGTGGCCTTCATGCAAATGACTTTCATCAATTATCTCTAAAGAACTTACTTCAAGCGCGTTTCTGAGTCGCTCTTCGATTATAGTGACTGTATTGATTTGAGCCATGTTACTGATTTAATCTTCACCAACCTGGTTGGGCTTAATGTGTTTCGCTATGAAGAACATTTGACCAATGACAAAAACTAGGGTCAAACCCATCATACCAAATACTTTAAAATTAACCCAAAAATCAAGTCGCACTTCTTCTGGAAGGTTTGGTCGAAAAAAGAAAGCAACATAGATATTTAATGCCCCAACCGCAAGAAAAAATAAACCCCATGCAAAATTTAATTTTTTCCATATAGGGTTCGGTAAAGTCAACTGAGATCCCATAACATATTCAATTGCGGTACGTCGTCCAACAAAGTTACTACCGAGAACAACGGCAGCAAAAATCCACTCAACGATTGTAGGCTTCCATCGGATAAAAACATCATCACGAAAAATTAGGGTCATTCCGCCAAAAATTACAATTACCGCAAGAGTTACAATATGCGTCGGTTCGAATTTGCGAGTTCTATACCAAATAATAAGAACTTGTAATAAAGATGCCGCGATTGCGATTCCTGTCGCAGTATAAATATCGTAATAACGATAAGCTCCAAAAAATAAGATTAATGGGAAAAAGTCAAATATCAGTTTCATTAGATGCGCGTTAAGCCAAGGTTGTTTTGATAATTCTAAATATACGTAAACGCGTGATTATATGTTAGTGACAGGTGAATTTTTTAGTTTGCAGTCAATTTCAGTGAAGAAAAAGATAATGTTTAGGCTTATACCTCTAGAATTTGTATTCTTTATACAGCATATTTAGCTCTATAATTGCTCATTAAATTGAACCAAATTGGTAATATCAATTATGAAAATCACAGGCGGTTGTTATTGCAAAACAGTACGTTATGCAGTTGATGGCGAACCCGAAGCTTCGCTGCAATGTTATTGTCGGGAATGCTGTCATTTTAGCGGAGGGAATCCAGTGCCTCTGATGCGGTTTTCACTTGATAATTTCCACTTAACATCTGGGACAATGAAGACATTTACTCGGACGGATTTGGAGCTCCCAGTCACAAGACATTTTTGTGGGGTTTGTGGGACCGGAATAGCAAATGAGACCCCAAAAAGACCAGGCGCAATTATTATAAAAGTTGGCACTTTTGATGATCCGTCAGTTTTTAAGACAGAAATTGCGATTTTTACTTGTGACAAACAAAATTACCACCATATCCCGGAAAATGTTGATGTGTTTGATGGCCGGCCGAAATAATCAAATTCTAAATATCTGATTGATGGGTAAACTGTTTGACTTTCCCAGCTAAGCTCGAACCGGCGACGGTCACGTTAACAGTGCTTTTGGAACGCTGCTTTCATCGGCAGTCTTTTAACAATGGTAGCAATTGCAGGGTACGAAAATTTTGTTTCCACGATCGATTTCAAAGACGATATGGAGCGTCCTGACTGGATGGGTAAAGTGGACTTTGCCAGTTTAAAGTTGAAGGTTATTTACGCCATTGGCCGCAATTTCTAGTATTGAGCTTTTGAAGGTGTTTTTGAATAGCGGCAGTTACAGTGAAAGAGAGATACTCTGGAGGGTAGTTATTCACTCTGTTTTTGTATTTAGTGGACTGATTTTTGCCTTAACCGAGAAATATATGCATGACAAGTAGCGTAATTAATTGAAAAAAGTTCTAAAGTTAAGTGCAGCAACACGACGTTCTTTACTGTAACTCTAAAGACGCCATACGCTATAGTAACTATTCTCTCTACAGATATTTAGGTAAAAAATGATGAATAGTGTTAGATCTATTAGCAGTTACGATAGGAATATTTCTGTCGAATCATTCATTTCCTCCCACCATGCTGTGTGATGAGTTGGTGCGTGAGCATGAGTCACTGGGGAACGAAACGCTTTATCCCTATAACCGATAATGCTTTCTTCCTTATGATGCTCCCAATCCTTGAAATTTTGAGCCGCAAGATCCCAATCGAGACTATAGTCAACTCTAGTAGATAAATCCTTACAATAATCAGTCTGAAAGTCTATGTCTTCACTCGGATTAGTGAGACTCTCCTCACGTTGCTGCCAATTATCTATATCACTTTGCATTTCTGAATATGAGGGCAGTTCGATCCGACCCATAACAACATCGCGAGCGTACCATGCCTGCACATCAAACATGCTAAAGGTATAATATTGATCTTGCATTCCTAGGTAGACAAGCTTTGGATTGTCGGTCCAAAAAATACCTTTATATAATTTGCCTGGATAAAGCCTATTGGTAGTTATGAGCCTAAGTTCTTCCGTCAGAAATGGAAAATGATGTAAATAACCGGTGCATAGAATTATTGAGTCGAAATCTCGTTTGGCACCGTTTGAAAAGTGTGCTGTTTCACCGTCAAAATGATCTATAAGTGGTAGCTCCTCAATACCATCTGGCCAATCAAAACCCATAGGTGTTGTCCGATAACTACAGGTCACAGAAGTTGCGCCATACTTTTTACTCTGAAGTGCAATATCTTCAGCTGAATAGCTAGCTCCAACAATCAATAACCGTTGCCCTTGAAACTCAGCAGCATCTCGGAAGTCATGACCATGAATAACCCGACCAGGGAAATTATCGATACCGGTAAAAGTAGGTAAGTTAGGCACTGAGAAATGTCCGTTCGCTACTACTACGTAATCAAATAACTCCTCAGCATCTTTCTGGTTCAATAGATCAACCGCGCGGACTAAGAATTGATTGGCATCTTTAATGTAATTTACATCTCTGACGACATGCCCAAATTTTACCCAATCTCTGAAACCAGCGAGTTCAGCTCGGCCAGTAATGTAGTTCCGAAGTGTTTCTCGTGGCGGAAAAGAAGGTATTGATCGGCCGAAATGCTCTTCAAAGCTATAATCGCCAAATTCTAAGCACTCCTTTGGTCCATTCGACCAAAGATATTTATACATGCTCCCATGGCATGTCTCACCATATTCATCTGTGCCTGTCCTCCAGCTATAGTTCCACAAACCCCCCCAGTCATTTTGTTTCTCGAAACAAACTATTTCTGGTATGTCAGCACCATTTGCTTGGGCTGAGCTAAAAGCGCGCATTTGTGAGAGACCGCAAGGTCCAGCGCCAACAATTGCAATTCGACTCATAATGCTCCCTCAATAATATTCTGTGTCCGTTAAATATGCTAAAAACACAACTCCGAATGATTTTATAACAGCTGGCACGCTGAGTATAAATTGGTCTGTCCCCCCATTACATGTCAGCCTATTAATATATAAATAACTTTCGGTCGCATTGTAAAGTATTAGTTTTAGCGACGATAAAACAGCAAAAAATATAACTATTCCTCCATAATATCACATAAAATGGTGAAAACTACTGGCAAAAGCGACATCAATGAATGAATCTAGAGAAATTACCAATATCTATAAGGGTCAATTTGTACCCTATGATTTAGATGGACAAGAACAAGAAAAAATTACTGTTCTCAACATTAGTTATGACCCAAAGCTGGGAAAGGGCTGGTATGCAATGCGTTTAGAGCCTGGCGCTGAAACTGTGGTGCATGTGCATGATGTCGATGAAGAATTTCTTATTCTAGAGGGGCACCTCATAGAGGACGACGGCACAATATTGAAGCCAGGTGATTTTGTAACCTACCCAAAAGGTTCGCGTCATAACTCACGCACGAACACAGGCTGTTTGCTAATTGGAATAAATCATGATGGCGTTTAAGTTTTTTGCTGTTTTACCTAGATTCAAAAAGACTATTGGACTGACATCTGGGTATTCATCATTATGATGGCTATGAGAGGTTAAAAGCCCCTACTTGGTAGGCGATGGGGGCAATTATGCTAGTCATTCGCTTTCATTTAGTCGCACGCTCGTTTGCCGCCATCGTCCATAATATTAAATTATAATTACAACTCGGGAAGAGTATGCCAACGATCCCCACTTTTAATTTACAGACGAAATCACAATCTGATTTTTTTATTTTTTGCTTGTTCACTGTAAAAAAGTACAAGCCCCGAACCTACGATAAGTGACATCCCGATAAGCACTTCGAATGACGGAACTTCGCTCCAGAACACAAAACCCCATAGGATCATCCACGGAAGCAATGTGTACTCATAAGGGCTAATCACTGAAGGATCACCTATACGGTATGCAGCCAGAAAAAATGCGTGCGCCGTAGTGCCAATTACCGAAATAGTAAGTAGCCAGATAACGGCACTGAGATCAAAGATTTGCCAACTCCGAACTAAGAATTTAATCTGAGTATATTGAGCGGTGTCAAATCTACCATCTCCCACGATTAAACCCAGGAGTCCGCTTAGGACAACAGTTACCAGATACGTATAAAAAAGTTGTTGGAAAAGAGTGTCTTTGTTAGATGTTAGTTTGGTTATAGTAACAATGAGTGAATACAGGAGCGCCACCAATATTGGAAGTAGGTAATAAACGTTAAACACTTTAGTGTTGGGCTGATATATCAATACGACGCCGAAAAATCCAAAAATTATGATTAGCCAATGTTTAAAACCGACTTGACTCTTAAAAATTAGTATTGCAATTAATGTTGTAAAAAATGGGTTACTTAAATATAAGACAGTTGCATTAGCAATTGGTATTTTGGATTGTGCAAAATAGAATAGTGAGTAGGCACCAAAGAACATGATTCCCCTGAGCAAACTTAGTACTGGGTAAGCAGTTGTAACTATTACAGGTTGTCGTAATGCAATCTGAAACATAATTATGACGCCGATACCCACAAGGGATCGAAAGAACTGAATCTGAAAAATCGAGAGATCGTCTGACAAGAGTTTAATCAACGTATCCTGGATAGACGATATCGTCATCCCGATTAAAATGAATAAAATACCCCTCTGATTACCACTTAACATGAAGAGTTTTTACTTTCGAAGCGGCAAATAGATAAAGAAATTCTGGTGCAGCGTTAGATCAAGAGTTTGCTCTCCAGCGTAGTCAACTGCTTCTTCGGCATTGTCAGGCAGGAGGACAATTGGTGGTAAGAGAATCTCCATATCAAAAATAGAATGACTCATGGGTTGATGGAATCCTGCTCGATTTTTTGTGGGGTGCCACTTTAACATAGTTGCCACACAGAGTACTGTTGGTAGTAAATCATGCCCCTGATATAGACTCTTAGAGGATCTTAGATCTTAGGTTTACGCAAAAGGCTTAAAACTCCTCAGATAATATGTTAGAAATACTGATATCAAGCTAACTAGGTGAAACATCGAATGTTAAGTCCACTCGAAGCAAGACATATAGCGGAGCAATCTTTATCTCTTCAAGAGCGCTTGAAGCAAGTTTCACAGTTAGATATTGGGAAAGCAGGTGGATCCTCGAAGATAAGTAAAGCTAGACGAGCTAAGTGGCTCGAACTAGCTTTTCGTGGAAATAACGCTTCTTTTCAGAAGCGCCTAGAAATCACAGGAGTGAATGATGACGATATTCATTTTGTCCTAGCAGATAATCTAAGGTGGCTCGATGAGACTCCAGAATGGCTGGGAACACTGAATGAAATTTTGGAGGCAATTCGTCAATTTGATCCTGAGTTGATTAGTGAGGATTGTCTTGCTAGAAGACCCTACCTTACGTTAGATAACCCAGTCCCATTTGAGGAAATCTTTGTTCCAATCATAGAATTTTCCAGAATGAGACTTATTAAAAGACTTTCGGGTGAATTGCATCGTTTTTCTGACTCTGCCTACGCAGATTTCGATAGATTTCTTTTGGTTCGTCTCTCTGAGTCATGCAGCCGAATTTTGGAGTTAGAATTTAATTCCTATTTGGCCTTAACCCAGTTAGAGCACCTGGAGTACAGGGTTATCCGAAATAACTCAAGATCAAAAGCATACTATAAGCAATTTGTTTCTAAGCTGCTAAATAATGGGCTAAAGCAGTTATGCTGTGATTATCCTGTTTTTGCGCGCCACTTGGTTCATTGTATAGAACGATGGATTGATAACACCTCTGAACAATGCAGTCGCTTGGCGGAGGATGAATCGGATCTGGCAGACGTATTTGATATTCCTAAAAATGCTCAGGTAATACATGTTCTTCCTGGATTATCTGACGCTCATGATAAGGGCAGAACTGTAGCGTTAGTAGAATTTGATAGTGGACATAAAATTATCTATAAACCAAAAGATATTTCGGCGGACATGGGGTACTTTACTCTCGTTAATTGGTTGAATCAGAGAGGAGCCCCGCATGACTTTAAGATTTTAAAGCTTGTTAACAAATCACATTATGGTTGGATGGAGTTGGCGGAAAACATATCAATGGAATGTGACAGCCAAGCTTCTGCGTTCTATCTAAGATGTGGAGCTCTTTTGGCATTGTTCTATATGTTGGATAGCGTAGATTTTCATCATGAAAATGTCATAGCGATGGGAGAATATCCAATACCAATTGATTGCGAGACAATTGCACAGCATCGGGCGGCATCCATTAAAAAGAATAAAGGAGGCAAGAATGTTGACTCGGGTCTAATTGAGGGGTCAGTGCTTAGATCCCACTTTCTTCCAAAACTAACGAAAATTAGAGGCAACTATGTCGACGTATCAGGTATGGGTGCAAGTGGTAATAAAGAGGCCCAAATAAATATTCTTAAGCATTCTTATATCAATACTGATGCTATGATCTATGAAGCTACAAACATACGTAGGTCTTTTGATTCAGCCAATGCGCCCCAACTTGCTAATAGAGCACTTGTTCCTGCAGATTACACAGAGGAGGTGGTTCGTGGATTCGAAGAGACTTATCATTTTATTTCTCAAATAAAAAATCACATGTTAGCTCCTGACTCTCCTTTCATTCGGCTACTCGAGCAATCAGTTCGATACTTCAAACACTCTACCGAACTTTATGGATCCATCCTCAGTAGAATCTTACATCCTGATTTCCAGAAGAGCGGCGTTGACCTCGGTATAGAACTTGAAGTTTTATATAATGATGTATTTACAGAAAATGGAGCAGAGTCTCTATGGCCATTAGTAGATTTAGAAATAGAAGATTTATTTCATCATGATCTACCGAAGTTCATGGCAAAGGCCAATCAAAATAAAATGACAACAGTCAACGGATTAACGATTGAAGCATGCTTTGATGGCACTCCCTTGCAGGATGCACGAAGAAAGCTCAATAGTCTTTCTGAACACGATCTTGAACGGCAAAAAAATTTGATTCGCAGTTCTATTGGCGAAGGTAGCGTACTTCATGCGGATTGCCAATTAAATGATTCCATTGACAGGGAGCCCGAAAATAAACGCGATGCATTTAACGAAGTGGAGTGTAAAAATGAGTTTGAAGTCATAAGTGAAGAGGAATTAAAGATCGCTATGTCTGAAATATTCCGGCGCTCACAAGTCTCAGATGAGTTTCGTATGATATGCCTTAATAACCCCAGACAAGCAGTTTTCATAGTTACCGGAAAAATGCTCCCACAGGAAGCAGGACTAACATTTGTTGATGAATAATAGATTTTCTATAATTTTTTGAGATTACGACAATGAAGCTTCCCAGTGAAATGTGTTATGTTGAGATTAAGGCCTCTGGTGGATGTGAAATGTTGGCTACTGCTATAGGTCCACTACCGTCTCCAGGCCCAGACGAGGTTCTGATCAAAGTTACTGCTGCGGGAGTAAATCGCCCTGATATTCTTCAACGACAGGGCAAATATAAGCCGCCCGCGCATGTATCTACGATACCCGGATTAGAGGTTGCTGGTACTGTGGTAGCCGTTGGGGAAAACTGTAGGAGTTTGAAGCTAAATGATGCTGTTTGTGCATTAGTCGCCGGAGGTGGTTATGCTGAATATTGCGTAGCTCCAGCTCCACAATGTTTGCCATGTCCGTCAACGCTTACGCTCATCGAGGCTGCAGCTATTCCCGAAACCTACTTTACAGTTTGGACCAATGTTTTTCAAAAAGGATCTCTGCAGCCCGGTGAAAATGTTTTGATCCATGGTGGTTCTAGCGGTATCGGCACAACTGCAATTCAATTGGCTAAACATTTTGGAGCTAAAGTAATTACAACTGCAGGGTCTGATGACAAGTGCCTAGCATGTGATAACTTAGGCGCTTTTAGAAGCATCAATTACAAAACAGAAGACTTTGTTGAAGTTGTTGCTAATCTAACCCAAGATAATGGGGTGGAGCTAATTCTTGATATGGTAGGCGGGTCTTATATAGAGCGAAACATACAGGCACTGGCTGTCGGTGGGCGCTTAGTCCAAATCGCATTTCTTATGTCCAGTAAAGTTTCTCTTGATCTTAGACCTATTATGACCAAACGACTTGTTTTTACCGGTTCAACATTACGACCCCAAACAATATCTCAGAAAGGCGCGATTGCAGGGGATTTGCGTAAATTCGTGTGGCCGTTGTTAGAAGAAAAAAAAATTAGGCCAATAATCTACAAAACGTTTCCCCTCGCTCGTGCATCCGATGCGCATCGGTTAATGGAAACCAGCACCCATATTGGTAAAATTGTATTAACAATATAGAAATTTTCTGCTAAATGTGGGTTGAATCATTGATTATGAATCACCAAGATTTGAAAACAAATTATTCAACAATAACATCACCAAAATCTAGAGGTTTATCACTGATAAATTCTGGCAGCATAGAGCGAGAAAAATTTGAGCCGACAAACTAAACGAACCAGTCGCCGTCGCAAAGTACGGACTTCCCGATCGAGCAAAAAGGCGTTCCCGCAGTTGCCGTGGGCAGAAATTCATACTTCCTATTCTGCATTAGAACCGTTGGAAGATAAGGATTTAGATTTGATCCACGATGCATCTATGACAATACTTGAACAGCATGGAATAGAAGTTTTAAGCCAGCAGGTGAAAGAGCGTTTTGAAGAAGTTGGTGCTAATGTAAATTGGAGTAGCGGTATCGTTAGAATAGACAGAGATAAGATCTTGGAGATTATTGACAGCGCACCAAGTTCATTCACTCTTACCCCAAGAAATCCGAACCGTCAGCTAGAAATAGGCGGCGATCAGATTCATTTTGGCATGGTCTCAGGCCCTCCTAATGTACACGATTTTATTAGAGGACGCCGTCCAGCTAATTTTAAAGACTATCAGAGCCTGGTAAAACTCGGCCAAGCATTTAATGCGATTCATTTTTTTGGGAATCAAACAATCGCACCTATCGATCTTCATCCTAATACGAGACACCTTGATACGTATCGATCAACCCTGATGTTGAGTGACAAGGTATTTGCAGCTGTTCCACTAGGACGCGACCGTATCCGAGACGCTGTTGAAATGGTAGCTCTTGCGCGTGGATTATCATTAAAAGAATTAGCCTTAAGTCCATCTCTTCTGGGAAATATAAACATTAATTCTCCCCGTAAGTTAGATGAAGCAATGTCAGATGCTGCGCTTGCGCTGGCTGAATATGGCCAAGCTACGATCGTTACCCCTTTTACTTTGATGGGTGCGATGGCGCCCGTGACTTTGGGGGCGGCACTCGCTCAACAGAATGCGGAAGCTCTATTTAGCATAGCGATGATCCAGCTATTTTTTCCAGGGTCGCTAGTAGTCTATGGTGGCTTCACATCAAATGTTGACATGCGGTCAGGAGCGCCAACATTTGGAACTCCAGAGAATGGGAAAGCTAATCTAGTCGGCGGCCAATTGGCGCGTCGATATGGAATACCGTATCGAAGTAGTGGCTGTAATGCATCAAACATAGCAGATGCACAAGCGGTTTATGAAACTCAGATGTCTTGTTGGAGTGCTATGCTTGGAAGGGCGAATCTTTTGTACCACGCTGCAGGTTGGCTCGAGGGTGGTTTGGTCGCGTCTTTTGAAAAAGTTGTCATTGATGTTGAAATTTTGCAGCATATGTCTTCATTCTTCTCTACTACACCTACTATAAATCAAGAAGAACTAGCCCTAGATAGCATTGGTTCGGTGGTGCCTGGAGGGCATTTTTTTGGTACAAAGCACACGCTAGAACGCTATGAGACGGCTTTTTATAATCCAATTTTGAGCGACTGGCAAAATAATGAAAGCTGGGCTGAATCTGGGTCAAGAGATGCTACCCGACGGGCTACTGACATATGGCAGTCTATTATTGAAGATTTTGAGGCGCCTGAGTTAGATCAAGGACGTCAAGACGCAATTAATGAATATGTTGATGCAAGGAAACAGGAAATTCAATCAAACAATGATAGCTAGAGTAACTCGTAATGTAGACAACTCAGTATTTGATCAGTTCAGTGTCGGCATAGATTTTTGTATAGCGTAAAAAATAATCGTGTAAAGCATACATTGGTCACCCTCAATTTCTTAATTAGGCTTAATGGTTTGAAACAAAATAGGATATTATTTACCAACTAAAATTGTCAGTTCATTTTTATAGCTAATATTGGAGAACAACCATGTCACTTGATGGAAAAGTAGTACTGATCACGGGTGGGGCAAGCGGCATAGGACTCGCTACTGCAAAACGTTTTGGTGAAATGGGGGCCAGATTATGTATATCAACGAGCAATAATCAGAAACTTGAAATTGCCGTACCCATGCTAAATGATCTAGGTTATGACGTCATAGGGACTCATGTGGATGTTCGGCAAATGAATTCTGTCAAATCTATGATCGATCACGCGATTAACAAGTTCGGGCAGGTTGATGTTCTAATTTGTTCCCATGGCTACTCACATTTTGGCGATGTAGTTGATCAACCTGACGAGGAGTGGATACGAGTTCTTGATACAGACTTAACTGGTTGCTACAGATGCAGTAAGGCTGTTTTACCATCTATGATTAAAAAGGAGTGGGGCCGAATAATATTTGTGGCTGCCACCTCATCGTTTCGTTGTGAACCTAGCTGGACTGCCAAGTGCAGCGCAAAAACAGGTTTACTTGGTTTGACTCGGGGTTTGGCCTTGGAGGTTGCCGGACGCGGGATAACCGTAAATACAATTTGCCCAGCATGGGTTAAAACAGAAAGAGCAGACTTCGCGATCAATGAGCAAGCAAAAAGGGAAGGCATTACTTCTGAGGCACTCTGGGCAAAAACTGTTGCAAAGTATCCAATGAACCGAATTACAGAACCTGATGAGCAGGCAGATCTAATGCTATATTTGGCAAGCGAATCTGCGCGCGGTATGACCGGACAGGCCATCGCTCTGACGGGTGGTTCTGAGTGGTAGACCGAGATTCAGCCAAATTATGTTGAAGTTAGAATTTAAATATAAATAGAATTTTTAGTCCATAGAGTTCCATACCTTATGAAGGACAACGCAACCAAGATTGGTAATATTCGAGTCACGCCAGCTAGCATACCGGTGCATGCGCCTTTACGATATTCGACAGGGGTTGATACTGCTATTCACCGTTTAGTGATTGAAATAGAAACTGAAGATGGAATAGTTGGTTTAGGTGAATGCAATGCCGGTGGCAGTCGTGAAGCTTGTCTTAAAGAACTGATACCTCTCATAGTGGGCACAGACCCATTCAATACTGAGCGGTTGCGCTGGCAAGTAGGTAATCCGGCGGAAGCTAAGCTGTTTGGAAGTGTAAACCATGCATTCGCTGCGATAGAGATGGCTTGTATGGACATTCAAGGAAAAATTGTTGGTCGACCTGTTTATGATTTGTTAGGCGGTCAAATTCGTAAAAATATTCCTCTTGCCGCATACCTCTTTTATAGATATCCCAATGAAGGTAAGGTAGGAGAAATTAGTAACGCGAAAGATATGGCCGCTTATGCAAGGAAGGAAGTCAATTCACATGGATTTGAGACTCTCAAATTCAAGGCTGGCGTATTAAACCCGCACCATGAACTCAATACCATTAGAGAATTGCGTAATCAGTTCCCGAACATTAAGATTAGAGTAGATCCAAATGGCGCATGGTCTGTCGGTACAACGTTATCATTGGCGATGAAAATGCGTGAGTTAGATTTGGAATATCTGGAAGATCCAGTTTGGGGAATAAGAGGCATGGCCCGAGTAAACAGCAAGTGCCCATGGCTTTCACTTGCGTCGAATATGTCTGTCGTGACACCCGATGATTTTGCGTCTGCAATCGAACTCAAAGCAGTGGATGCGATCCTAGTTGACCCCCATTTTTATGGTGGTTTACGCCAAGCCCGGCATGCGGCTGCGACATTAGAGACATTTCAGGTCGGTGTGTCAATGCACAGCCAAGGAGAGTTTGGCATTTCTATGGCTGCACAGCTTCATTTGGCATCAGTAATCCCAAATCTATCGTATGCAGCGGATGCTCACTACCATCACCTAGTGGATGATATTATTGAAAACGGAATGATGAATACTGAAGGAGGGGCAATGGCGGTACCAGATAAACCAGGACTTGGTGTAAGCCTTGACCAAGACAAGCTTAATGAGTTTAGTCAATTAGCGAAGAAGTATCGAGATGCTAAGGAAACGTCAATTACTGGGGACCCTCTACTATCTCAACATGTACCATTACTGCCTCGTTGGTAAGTGTATGTTCCAAGCTGCACTTGGTGTCATAGAGCAACGCGTCTATCTTGCACAACGTTTCGAGGGTGTAATCCCCCAAAATGAATAACAAAGCCGATTCATGCGGAGATATACTCGCTAACGAGCTATATGCAGCTGGTATCCGTTATGTATTTGGGCACCCAGGTGGTGAAGTTGTTGATCTAATCGAAGCATTAGCTCGCAATAACATTGAGTTTATATTGGTTGGACACGAATCAGCAGCGGCGTTTATGGCAGCCACCATTGGAAGAATAACTGGAACACCGGGGGCCTGTTTATCCACCTTAGGTCCGGGGGCATGTAACTTACTACTTGGTATAGGATCGGCACTTCTAGATAGAGACCCAATGTTAGCCATATCTGCCCGCTCAGCAAGTGATGTTAGTCAAAAAAATCAGAAACAAGACATCCCACTAAATGATATTTTTGAACCCGCTTCTAAATGGTCTGAAGCGCTTGACGGGATTAACACCAGATCAAAAGTAGCTAGGGCGATAAATTTAGCAGGCCAAAGCCCAAAAGGGCCAGTATTTCTGTCTTTGCCAACGGCTATTGCGCTTAAACCAGACCAGGAATTAGAAGGGCAGGATCATGAAGAGATCAATACTATTGCTAATAATGGCAACTTAAGTCAATTAGCCAGTGTTTTAAACCAAGCATGCACTCCAGTTGGAATTATTGGCATGGCGTTAGATCCAGAGAAGGATGCGAAAGCTGTCCGCAATTTTTTTTCCAAAACAGGAATCCCGTTCGCAGTTCTACCCCAGGCTAAAGGTATAGGAGATGAAGATGCAGAAAATTTTCTGGGAATAGTGGCTTCGGCCGCTGGCGACTCACATATCATTCAGTGCATTGAAAAGAGTGATGTTGTTATTGGATTTGGCTTTGATACTGTTGAGTCAGCTCAAGCTTGGCATTTTAATCGCTGTATTTTGTCAATCGCCAATGTCTCCATTGCATATGGAGAATTTAAACCGATGATTGAATGCATCGGGGATGTCGATAAGCTAGTTATGCAATTGACAGATAGTTACAACGGTACTCATTTATGGAGCGACACAGATATTCAGAATGTTCAGCGTCATGTAAAAATAGACATTGAACCAACTCAATCGTCAAGCGATGTTGGGTTATCGCCATTTCATACCTTAAAACTATTGCAGGAAATGTTACCATCTGAGACCATTGTTGCAGTGGATGTAGGTGCTCACAAAATGCTTACTTTGCAATCTTGGCGAAGCTTGGTTCCAGGTAGCTTTTTTGTGTCAAACGGAATGTCATCGATGGGTTACGGTGTACCCACGGCCTTAGCGGCCTCGCTGATGAATCCAGAACGGCCGGTAATTGGTATCATCGGTGACGGTGGTTTTGGAATGATGGTTCAAGAATTGGAGACTGCAGTACGCATGCGTGTAAAACCGCTGTTGATTGTTTTTTGTGACCGATCACTTGCTGTAATTAAGGTTGCCCAGAAGAATAGAAACTTACCCCATAGGGGAGTTGATTTCCGTCCTGTTAATTGGGCGCAAGTGGCTAGTGGCTTTGGGGTTCGGGCGGTGAATGTATCTACGTTGGACGAGTTATCAGATACTGTGGGTGACTGGTTCAAAGAACAGCGACTCACTGTGATTGCTGTTCCAATAGATGAAA
>CAYFJI010000042.1:0-15669 GCA_964343365.1 uncultured Acidiferrobacteraceae bacterium | reverse complement strand
TAATTTAATTAGTTCAAGCATCTCATTTATTTTTTTGTTCGACATTTTTCTAGACAAGCCAGATTTCCTTAAGCCAAATCCAATGTTTGCATGAACATTTAGATGGGGGAAGATTGCATAATTCTGAAAAACCATGTTCACTGGGCGCCGATTTGGCGGTGAATTTAAAATCGGTTGTCCATCGACAAATATTTCCCCAGAATCAGGAGCTTCAAATCCAGCAATAATGCGAAGTAAAGTGGTTTTTCCGCAGCCGGAAGGACCGAGTATCGAAAAAAATTCACCCCGTTCAACATCGAATTTTATGTTATCTAAAGCTTTTATTTTGCTAAATTGTTTACAAACATTACTAAAAGAAACAATTGGATCAGAAGTCATGTTAGAGACTGGAATGAGTTTCGCTCTTTACTCCTCGTTTACGCAACCATTCGGAAAAAGCTATAACGAGGAAAGAAGTAACGAATATTGTTGCACCGAGTGCCAGAGTTGCTGGAAGTTTAGTAGGAAATCTTAACGAGCTCCATATATAGATTGGTAGTGTTTGTTCAGCACTTGACAAGAAGAAAGCTAATACGAATTCATCAAAAGAAATAGTGAATGTTAGTAGTAAACTAGCGACAATGCCAGGCAATATGATTGGAAAAGTCACGAGCCAAAATGTCATCCAGGAATTTTCACCGAGGTCAAGGCTTGCTTCTTCAATATTTTTGTCAAAATTGTCTAAGCGTGCAATAAGAATAAGTATAGAAAAAGGAACGCAAATGAGTAGATGAGCGAAACCTACCGTCATTAATGATAGCGAGACATTAAACATACTTAAAAGAATTAAAAGTGATATTCCAAGAATAATTTCTGGTATTACCAAAGGAGTTAGCATGAAACCGACCATTGATAATTTCCCAGGTAAGCGATATTTAGTTACGGCTTTAGCGGTTAATAAACCAAGAATGGTGCTAACAAAAGACACAATTAATCCGATTTTAAAGCTATTTATCAAGGCATTGATCATGCTCGGATTGTTGATCATATCTTGATACCATGTCAGTGTAAGTCCTTTTAGTGGAAATGATACATATTTAGAATCATTGAATGAGAATAAAGGTAGAAAAAGAACAGGTATATAGATGAAACTTAAATAGAGTACGGCATAGATATAAAGCCCACTAGGTAATAAATTTTTTTTATTCCTATTCATAGCCATGTTTATGATAGCTATATCTAATCCAGGCAATTAAACCACTTAATATTGCCACTATGGCTATTAACATCATTGATATTGTCGCACCCATGGGCCAATTTTGGGACTCCCCAAACATTGATTGGATTATATTACCGATCATTATGCCTTGTGGTCCGCCGACAAGTGATGGTGTCACATAATCCCCAACAGTAGGTATAAAGACAAGTAAGCTAGCAATAATTATTCCAGGTAGTGATAATGGCAGGGTAACTCGAGCGAAAGTCATAAAAGCGCTCTCCCCTAAATCACGAGCGGCAGCGAGAAGATCACGGTTAATCTTATTAAGAGATAGATAAATTGGGAGGACAGCAAAAGGCGCCCACGCATGAGCTAAGGTAATGATGATGGCTATTGGACTATAAAGCAGAAAAGTTAGTGGTTCCTCAATCAATCGTAGTGAAATTAGACCGGAATTTATTACTCCATTGTTGCCAAGAATAATTTTCCATGCGAACACTCGCAAAAGATAACTAGTCCAAAATGGAACAGTAATTAAGACTAGCCACAGCATCTTATTTTTTTTTATCCGGAAAGAAATAAAGTAAGCCATAGGGTAGGCTAGCACTATACTAATAACCGTGACTATCGATGCTATCTTTATAGACTTTATGAGCAACGCTACATAAATTGGGTTATCAAAAAATTCATTATAGTTTTTTATCGAAAAAGTCTGATTTAACATCAGATGGTCTTGAGACCAAAAACTCAAAACAAACAGCAATATTAATGGTGCTCCTAAGCCAAAAATCATCAATATGAAACTAGAAGAGATCAGCCCATAGCCTCGAACTAATTCATCTTGAAATCGTTTTTTTATGTAGCGTGAATAATTAGGCTTTAAATCCATAGTTACCTTAAAGTTGAAGTTCAATATTGTGATCTAGCAATATATTGATTCCTCTGGATAGTGGTTGGCTGGAGTAGAACAAGAATTTTTTCCACCTACAAAAAATCAGAGTCCAGCCTTTACTTCATCAAACATTTTTTGCAATTCTGACTCGTTAGCCATAGCTATCTGGAAAATACCAGAATTCAACATATCATCAGGATTACTAGATGCAAAGCCAAGATTTTCTAATATTTCAGGATCTACCTGTTGAAATGCCTTAGTATTCGCATGCCCATATCCGTATTCAGTGATGTCAAAGACTCCAGCTTCTACACTCATATACGCGTCAATGTAGTCGTAAATTTTCTCGATCTTATCAGGTTCATGTCCAGTCATAATTGAGAATCCGCATACCCATGTCATAGCCCCCTCTTTTGGATTCATAAATTTAACATCATGCCCTTCACTTTTCATAGATGCGAAAGAATCATTCCAAGTTGTGCCTGCGATTAGTTCACCTGATGCTAAACCTTGCTCGACTTCTGTTGGGCTATCCCAGTAAAATCTAATCAGAGGTAATTGTTCTTTGAGTGCAGCGCGTGTTTGTATAATCTCCTGTGGGGTCATATTAAAAGGATCTTTGGCCCCTGCGCGAATTGCTGCCACCATCACACCATCGACTAGGCTATTAGACATTGATAATCGTCCTTTATATTTTGAATCCCAGAGGATATCCCAAGTTTCATTTTCGATATATTCTGGAGCGAGGTCAGCTCGGTATAGAACGGAGGTTTGACCCCAATCGGTAGGGATAAAATAGCGCTGACCATTGATTACAGTACCAGGAATTGTTTTAAGGGTTGATGCAATATTGCCCCAGTTGCTTAATCGATTGGTGTCAATTGGTTCGAGGAGACCAGCCTGATGCCACATGGGAATCTTATAACTACACGGTTGTGTGATATCTACTTGAAAGCCTGCACGTATTTTTGCAAATGCCTCTTCTTCATCTGCAAAAATAGCGAAATTTGGTGATTGACCATGTTTTTTAATATAGTCACCATGTAAATTTGAGACCTCCCAGCCTTCCCATGTAAAAACCAAAGGGTGATTTTTGCTTGAACGTATTCGATCGCACGCGCTTAATGGAATTATGGTAATTATCCCTCCAAGCGCAATTAAAAACTTGTTGAACTGCCGGCGATTAATCTTTCCGGTGGTAATTCTTTCTATTACTTCGTCTTTGCTCATACAACCCTCCTGTGAATTTACATGACAGTTTATTTCGGATTCATTAATTTTCGAAAAGCATCGTCTAGACTTTTTCCCACAAGTTCTATTAATTCATCAATTTGTTCGATATTTATTATTAGTGGTAGCGAGATAATCACTGTGTCGCCTACAGATTGCATTATAAGTTCGTTGTCAAGAGCTGCTTCTCTACATAAAGTGCCAGCACTAGCTGATGGATCATATCGTTTTCTTAGTCTCTTTATTTGCACCAATTCAAGTGCCCCTAGAAACCCAATCCCTCTTGCCTCCCCAACTAAGGGATGGTTTTCCAAAGACGTGCCATTTTTCTTATAAATAAGGGCCGGTATAAAGCTTCACTTGGTCGACTATCTTTACAACGCGAAGAATTCTAATATTTTCTTTTGCAACTGCCCAGGCAGTAGGGTGTCCAGAGTAGGTCATTCCATGAAAAAATTCTCCACCTTCCTCAATGATAGCTATTGCTATATGTTTAGAAATCATTACAGCTCCGAGGGAAAGGTAACCGGATGCTAATACTTTAGCAATGGTCTTGAGATCCCATGGTATATTGAATATATCGTTACCAAACCAATTCCTAATTCTCCCAAATACGAATATAAATTAATCAGTAACAAGTAGTATTTGAAATCGACGACATATGTTAGAAATTTCCGTCCAGTATGCTTCTGCTGGAACTATGACGCCGCCAGCACTTGGACGGGTTCTGCAATGAAAGCGGCTATCTGATGGTTGCTAAATTCATTGATTTTATTTTCTAACTATCGAGCTATATCCTTACCAAAATTTCTTTGGTTTTGATTATCTCCCTTTTTGTACCAATAGGGTTGTTCAATGTAGTCAATTTCTGGAATAGGGAGGACTCCCTGAAGATGCATATAGGGCATACCTGATAGCCTCTCGGTAGTAACTGTGCTTCCATGATAGGAGTTTTTTCTGTTTATGATTATTCGCTTCCTTGGATGACCAAGCAGGTTCCAATAAAAGCGTGCCAGGCGAACCACAGTGTTTGCAGACTCTGAACCAGAATTGGCGCAGAAAGTATGGTCGAACTTTTTTGGAGTTACTTGTGAGAGAAGTTGTGATAGTTCGATTGCAGATGAGTGAGGACTTTGAAAAAAGTTTGGGTAGTAATGTAATCGTTCGAGCTGATCGTCAGAGGCATCTACTAGTTCATCTATTTCATATCTTATGTTCACACACTATAGTTCTGATATTGCATCAAGAAAACGATTACCTTCGGAATCCCATAGGTGGGTCCCGTCCGCTCTCTAGATTATTCTGCTGCCTGTAGAATGGAGCACTTTGTGATTAGTGAATGGATGTAGGAAGTGAGAGCGGTCAGCCTCTTGCCATCCATAAGTTTTTGGATTTCGATCCTTCACCCAGCTCTCTTTTAGTTACCTAGAAAAACCTTATTTATGACAACCTAATTTTGTCAGTCTATTTGACCGAACACTATAGAAACCGAGATTTCTTAGAGTTACTATTGCATTGATACAGGTAGTTTAATTTAACAACTGTTCTGAACGTACTTGGTATTAATTGCAAGTGCACAATGATCTTAACCAACACAACATGGAATTTAATCGTGAAAAATAAATACCTAAATATCATATTAACCGTTGTCGCAGTGAATTTGACTATTCAGACTTTTTATTTCTTAAATCAGCGTTTTATAAAAGATGCAATAGCTAACCCGTCTAGTGTGCAGAAGATTGCGATCTGCGATGCTATGGGAATTAAATGTGCAGACATATCAAGCTTAGTTCGAGGCAGTTTGTTGATAAAAGAAGGGCCTTAAGCAGTTTCTTTTAGAACGGAATTGTAATGCTAATTACATGCGCATTAATTCCAATGTTAGGTCTACCAGACCCCCCATTTGAAACATGTAGCAATCGGTAGCCTAGAGAATACGGTTTGGTATTGCGCTGGAATTCTAAACTAGCCCCAATGTGAACTAAGAATTGGGATGCAGAGTTGAGAGGTTGACCACCAAAATCTTTCCAATTTGTTCGAGCAAACCCAATACCGCCCAAAAACTTTGGGTTCCATGATCTGTTGGGAACATAGGTCCGATATTGAACTATGAGAGGGGAAAAATTGATTAAGTAAGGTTGTTCATTGATGCTATCATCAGTTATGCTGGCTAATCCAGCTTCTATTCTCCATGATAGTTGACCTCCATCGCCATCTGCCAATTGGTTTTGCAAAAGGCGCTCATAGGTACCAAGAAGAGATATGAATCTGTGACTTTGTCGGGGTGGTGGACAATTTGAACATGCCGGAATATCGGCGGTTTGCCCCATCCCTATTTCAAATCCAAATTGGTTTCCATGCTGATCAGGATTTAAAAAAGATTCAGATGCTTGGCTGGAAAATCCAATAATTGTTGTGGAAATAAAAGAATAAAAAGTGATGCGTTTAAGCCATTTATAAATGAGGTCTAAACGGCCTGATGAAATTAAGACTGTTTCAATCTTGCGCATAGTTCGGATTTGTTTCGGTTTAATAGATAATATTTTATCCGACAATCGGTCAAAAGTGGTAATGAATAAGCATTTTGTTACCTAATTTTTCTCTAATAAAGTCGGTGATCAGAATTTTTTGATTTGAGATGCTCTAGTTATTTTTAATTTTTACCCGTTGTTGCCAATGTTTTAATGAGATTAATGTTAAAGCCGTCACGCCAGAAACTATTTCAAGTAGCATTACTTCTTGATAAATTGGTGTCCTAAAAATTAGACAAATAGATGCAGCAAACGGCAGTAGGGCGGTAAACTGACGTACTATGGCCCAAGATGCTACTGATGTATTTTGGCTAATCCATATTCCGAGAAGAGCAATTACATATCCTATTAAGCCACCAACAGCAATATCTAATGGCCAATGAACCCCAATGACAACTCTAGTCAATGCTATCATTATGCCGATGAGAGGAAGAATTAAGAACCATCTAATTTTTCTCAGATAAAGCATTAACAAGGTAATAGCGCAGATTATGCTTGCAGAATGGCCCGATGGGAAGGAACGGCTACTGGGTCTATAAATACCATTATAAGATCCTTTTTCAAGAGTTAAAGATTCCCTCCAAAACGCAATTCCAAACTGTTTTTTTGTTATTTGTTCACCCATTCGAGGTACCCAATAGCGAGCTTCTTTTGATGCCGGATCTAATTGAATCAAAGACCAAACATTAGAGATATCGGTTCGACTGTCGACGAGTTTTTCATAATCAATGTTCATGTTAATACTAACTGAATCCTGCAATGTTGGCGTCAAAACTCGGATTTGATCCACTGGTAGTTTCGCAGGGGGTCTAGGCGTATCAAGCGTATGTTTAAGACCCTGAACAATAATGACAGATAATAGAATCGAGATTATTAGAGCGCAGAGCCACTTGCTATGTTTATACAGGAGTGCACTAAATAATGTAACCGAAACTAAAGCATCTCCGAGATGTGTAAGATTTAACCAAAGTAACGATTGTCCCGGCGTGTTTTGGTTTATTAGCCGAAAGATGCTTAGATTGAAAATCAGACTAAAAATCAGCGTTATTACTAGAAGACCTATTAATAGATTACTATTTACAATCATAGTTTTTAGCGTTAGTGGATGACTTGAGGATTCCATACTTAGATTGCTTGATTCTTTTGAAAAATTAGTTTTCTTCTTATACGGTAATTGATTTTTTGAACGGAACTTATCTGTTTTCAGGAACATTGTTCTTTTATCAGCTCAAAAAAAAGGCGCCTAGTGGCGCCCTTTTTATACGACTTATAAACGAGCGACTTTAGAAGCTGTAGCTCAAAGTACCTTTAAGCGTAGAGCTTGCGGTGCCATAGCTGGCTCCGAAACTCATACCGCCACCAAGCGATGAACTCCAACTTACAGTAGCTGCACCGCCTGAAGCGGCTGATACTGATAGGCCTAACAAACCAGCGCTGATACTGGTTGAACTGCCGTCATAACTAAGGCCTAGAGATACATCACCAGCATTGCCACCTACTGATGCACCAGTTTTGCCGGTAGCAGTGTTATAGGTTGCTCCAACACTAAGTCCTGCAATGGTTTCAGCTAAACCGACGCTGAATGATGCAGTTTTACCGTTGGTGGTGATTGTTGCGTTAGTGCCAAGGATGCCCGAACCGGCCCATGTGACACCAGAATTACTTAAGGAGACAGAGCCAAAGTCGCCGGCTAGGCCGACACTTGCGCCAGTTCCCCCACCGGTTACGGAAAAACTAGCTGAGCCTGATACGCCATTGCCAAGATCGGCACTGCCGGACATACCTAAGCTGCCACTTCCGCCACCGAGTGTTACGGTGCTGCCAGTAACCGATATGCTTTGACTGACGCTACCACTCAGAGACCATTCAGCCATGGCCACTGTAGGTGCTGCAAAGGTGCCGGCTACGGCAATTGCAAGCAGTTTCTTTTTCATTTAAGGAAACTCCAGGTTAAGTTAAAAGATTGCTCTTGTACAAAAGCAGGTCTATTTTCGCCACTCCTTTCCCTAAATGCAACACCTTTATGGTAAAAAAACCGCAGTATTTAAGGTATTTGTTGCAAAAAAGATACAAATAATTCTGGATAATCGAAGGCGCTGTAAATCAGCACATAGAATCCATGATTAAACAAGTGGTTTATCAATGGGTAGAGCGTACCCTACTTGATAAGACTATAGTATCGTTTGCTTTCATTGTGCCTAAATATACATTTTCTGTGCCAACCTGCAAATACAAAATTTGGTTTGATCAAGGAGAATTCATTTCTGATGTGCCATAGTAAAAAAAATAAAATTCTATTTCGAAATGGGATTATCGGTTCTGTTTATGCAGTAGTCATTGTAATGCTATTTGGATGCACCGGATTTATTTCTACTCCAGATCTGGAATCAGGTGGAATTAATCCAGCTTATGTTTTTGGAGACAGACGTCCTGGAGAAGATACATATGTTATAGATGATTCCACCTATATTGAGTACTTAGAGTGGAAGCGGTGGCAAGATTTTCAAGCATACCAAAGATGGAGAAGACTGCAGAGAGAACAGAGTAATTAATAATGATGCTTCGTCTGACTCACTTTTTAGTTCTTAAGTTTTTCAAAGAGAGCACGAAGTACTTCCTCACCTTTCTCTGCCGGTTGTTGGTTCGCATTCCAAACCGAAACGATTGTTGATTCTGTAGAAATGTCTGGCTCTAATTGAATACGATATTGATCAATAATCTGCGGGTATTTGTTTTTTCTAAGGCCTAAGCGTGCAAGCAATCCTTGGTTGGATTTTTCTCCAGGCACAACGTATCGTATCCAAAATTGAAGACTATCAACATCATGCGATTTTATTGAAAAATTAACATCTCTTAGTGCTCTATTTATTGTTCTCCATGCTATTTCAGGTTTTTCTGGAACAATTAAATGTGTTTGACCTGAAGTTGTTTTATCGAGGCTCAACCCTGGTAGTGGACTGATACCTCCAATCACAAATTGCTGATCCTGTCCTGCAAAAGTTTTTAGTTGCACTGCTAGTTGACGCAATAAGGTATTTGCTTTTGGCGTGGCGATAGAGATGTTGTTACGGTCAAAAAGAGCTGCAACTGTAATGCCTTCTTGTTCCTCTAATCTAAGTTGATAAATTACTCGTCCTGTTAAAAACGTTGCCCAGTTTCGCCATCCTTGATCGGTACCCCCATCGCGCCCTACTTTATGGGATATTCGAAAAGTATAATTTGATTTACTGCTGTTTAAGAGTTGA
Organism: uncultured Acidiferrobacteraceae bacterium; assembly: GCA_964343365.1. GTDB lineage: Bacteria > Pseudomonadota > Gammaproteobacteria > Arenicellales > UBA868 > CAJXWH01. Next base: position 6,573 of record CAYFJI010000042.1, on the reverse strand, counting down.
ATATTAAGATTAATTAGAGCTATATCAATACGATTCCAGCTGCTGTCTAGGGTATCTTGGATTAACAAAATTTCTCGACCTTGATTGTCAGAGATAATGAGTACCCCGTCTCGTCTAAGCTGGTTATCGCGTTGATTTTTCTTGAATTCACGAAAAGCCGTTAAACTAAGATTATCGTCATTATTATTAGTCTCGCGCCAAGTGAGGTAGTTTTGGTACGTTGCTAGCTCCTGATTAGATTGAAATTTTTCAAATTCTTCGAGAGTTTGTGCAGATATAGGGGTTTGAGCAATGCTGGGTACGCGCTTGCCGCTTATTGCTTCTGGCGCGGTCAGGTCTGGCGGAATCTTCAGTGTCCTGGTTCTGGGTGTAAAATCCCCATCTAGATCAAAGTTGGTATTGCATCCAGCCGTGACTAAAACCGCTGAGATAAGCAAAAAAATGTGCGTCTTTCGAGACATAGCAATTTATTTTAGTCTATTTTTTTGAGTTGGTTAATTACTGAAAAACTTTTTATTGTTAATTTTAACTTGACGCTAATGTGTTTGCTGAGACTATTATAGATTCAAAATTATTCTTTTAAGGTAGCAGATCGAACAATCATAGTAAAAAATTAGCAAAAATGGGAAGGACTAATGTCGAATAACAAAAGTATGGTTACCGGCGGAATTCTTGCTGGTGGCCGCGCTACTCGTATGGGTGGAATCGATAAAGGCATAGCAAATTTAAAGGGCCGCATGTTGATAGAATGGGTGCTTGACAGATTAGCTCCTCAAGTTTCCAATATTATTATTAATGCGAATCGAAGTCATCAACAGTATGGAAAACTTGGATATACTGTTGTAGCTGATACCGTTAATGATTTTCGTGGCCCCTTGGCAGGAGTAGCGGCTATTCTTTCCGAATGTGAAACTCCGTGGCTGATGACTGTGCCGTGTGATTCTCCCTTGATACCTTTAGACCTTGTATCCCGATTAAGCGATCAGGTTTTTAAAGAGAATTCACGATTGGGTGTGGTTCATGATGGTGAAAGATTGCAGCCCGTTTTTATGCTTTTGCATCGATATTTATTAGAAGATCTCAATGCCTTTTTAGATAGTGGAGGGCGGAAAATTGATCACTGGTTGTCTAATAATTCTTTTGAAACAGTATCTTTTCCTAAGTGCAAAAAGATGTTTTTGAATGCAAATACACTGGATGACCTTGAGCGTGCGCACGTATCATTAAACTCTTCATAATATATTGGTTTGGACTCCTGTCTAATGATGCGTTAGATAGAATTACTTCTATATTTTTTAGCATATTGTGAACTCTTATTTTGACTGACTTAATACTTATAAATGCTTTAAGTATTAAATTTGTTTGTACTGGTTTTAGTTCCTAGATTATATTTAAAAAATTATGAAAATGACTGCACTAGGTACTAGTGATGTTTAAAAAATTATTGATAGCGAACCGAGGCGAAATTGCTTGTCGTATTATTCGAACAGCACGACAACTCGGTATACCTACGGTGGCTGTCTATTCAGAGGCTGATGAAAAATCACTTCATGCAGATTTGGCAGATGAGGCAATTTTGATTGGGGCATCAGCGCCATCTCAAAGCTATCTTAATATTGAATCTATGGTCAAGGCATGCGTAGAGGTAGGAGCTGATGCTTTGCATCCTGGGTATGGTTTTTTATCAGAAAATCCAGAGTTTGCTCGGGCGGTTGAGGCTGCGAATGTTAATTTTGTGGGACCCAGCGCTGAATTGATTGAATTAATGGGAGATAAGATAGCTTCCAAAAAGCTAGCCGCCAGCGCAGGAGTTCCGGTTATTCCGGGGTATGCCGAATCTTTGATTGATTCTGAGGATGCTATAGCTCATGCACAAGAGATCGGTTATCCCGTTATGCTGAAAGCGAGCGCTGGAGGTGGTGGTAAAGGGTTACGGATCGTTTTTAACGTTGAAGAGTGTTGCGAGAGTTTTGAGCGGGTTCGCAGTGAAGCATTAGCAAGTTTTGGTGACTCAAGAGTATTTATTGAAAAATATATACCACAGCCTCGTCATATTGAGATTCAAGTTATCGGAGATAAGCATGGAAACCGAATACATCTTGGAGAAAGAGAATGCTCAATACAACGACGTCATCAAAAGGTAATAGAAGAATCACCTTCAACTTTCGTAGACGACAGCATGCGTGAAGCTATGGGAATACAAGCTCTCGCTCTGGCTGACGCTGTGGATTATTTTTCAGCTGGAACTGTCGAATTTGTAGCAGATTCCAGCGGTCATTTCTATTTTCTTGAAATGAATACGAGGCTTCAGGTCGAACATCCAGTTACGGAGATGACAAAAAATGTAGACATTGTTGAATTAATGCTACGTATTGCCAATAATGAGCAATTATCTTTATCACAAAAAGATATTAAAAATAATGGGTGGGCAATAGAGTCTCGAATCTACGCCGAAGACCCATACCAAGATTTCTTGCCAGAGACGGGACGATTATTTAGTTATATGGACCCTTTGCCTAGCGACAATCTGAGAATTGATTCGGGAGTACGTGAAGGTGATAACATTGATATCAATTATGATCCGATGTTGGCAAAAGTCATAACTTGGGGAAAAAATCGCGATGAAGCTATAGAGCTTATGACTAAATCGCTTGATTATTTTTGCATCAAAGGGGTTGTGACGAATATCCCATTGTTAGCACAGATATTTAGACACCCGCTTTTTATTGGCGGGCAAGTTAATACCGATTTTTTTCGGGAGGTTTATCCAGATGGTTTCGGCTCAAAAATATTAAACCCTAATGATCAATTACATTTAGTTGCATTGGCGGCATCTTTAGACAAATACGAATCCGACAAGAGAGCGCAATCAATAGAAAAAGATGCTGTGATGCGTCATGTTCGACTAACTAACTCTAACTCTGTGTTCAAAACAGAATGTATGAGCCTTTTAAACGAGTTCGTTGTCAAGGTACAGTCAAAGGAATTTAGAATCATTATTCAGAAGTATAATAGACAAGTGCAAGTGGAATTTACGATAGATAAGGATGAAAATGTTGCTAGCGTTGAAAGACATGGTGGTAACTACAATATATTTTTTCGCGGAATTGAATGTTCTTTAACAATACTCTCACCGGAAATAGATGAACTAAATCTTTTTATGTTAGATACGAAAAATGAATTTAGTTCAGATTACTTGTTTTCTCCAATGCCAGGTCTACTGGTATCTTTGGATGTAATACCTGCGCAGAAAATTCGAAAAGGTGATCGATTGGCTGTAGTAGAAGCTATGAAAATGGAGAACATACTCAAAGCTGAACGGGATACCCAAGTATCTGAGATTTTTGTATCACAGGGGCAGACGCTCAGCAAGGGTCATAAAATGATTAAATTTAAAGATGATTAATGACCAATAAAGAAAATGATTTATCACTAGCTAATGCTATTAGATCTGGAGACAGGAGCGCTTTAGCGAAAGGCATTACTCTGACAGAATCAACCTTAATAGAGGATCGAAATAAAGCCGACAAACTTTTGTTGGAAATTCTCCCATTTGCTGGCAAATCCCATCGAATTGGTATCACAGGCCTGCCAGGTTCGGGTAAATCCACATTGATAGAGCAACTTGGAGTTAAAGCACTTGATTTGGGTTACAAAGTTGCTGTTCTAGCTATAGATCCCAGTTCCGAAAAAAGTGGGGGATCAATTCTAGGTGATAAGACGCGTATGACATCGCTGGCTATCCATCCTGATGCATTTATAAGACCTTCGCCTTCAGGATCTTCTCGAACTGGAATTGGCAATCGAACTCGAGAATGCATGTATCTTTGTGAGGCAGCAGGTTTTAATTTTGTGCTTGTAGAGACTGTCGGGGTTGGTCAAGTTGAGCTCGAAGTGTCTGAAATTTGTGATATCGTACTTTTGTTGTTGTTGCCGGGATCTGGAGATGAATTACAAGGGATGAAACGGGGATCTACTGAGTCAGCAGACATAATTTTGGTAAATAAGGCTGATGGTTTAACGAAAAGCGCGGCGACAACCACAGCATCAGATTATCAGAATGCACTCAATTTAGTCAGTGGACTACGAAACCGTGAGGTTGATGTAATGCCAATTTCAGCACTTGAAAATCAAGGAACTGCTGAAGTATTAAGTAAAATTATTGGGTTACACCAGAGGAAACATAGCACTGGCGAAATTCAAACTCTCCGCTCTAAGCAATGTAGAAGTTGGCTTTGGCATTCCATAAAAGAAATTATTGAAGAATCGATGTTGGGAGAGGTTTCTATGTTGGATATTATTTTGCAGCTGGAAAAAGACATTATACTTAGCCGTAGTACGGGACGGATTGCAGCAAAAAGGTTTGTCGACCAGTATCTTCAATCCCTACGGGAGTATAAAAAATGATTGGACGACTCAATCACATTGCAATTGCAGTTCCAAACTTAGAAAAAGCGATAGATATTTATCGTAATACACTTGGGGCAGTGGTATCTGAACCCTTAAAATTAATTGATCATGGCGTCATTACGGTTTTTGTAGAATTAGATAATACATCTATTGAATTATTATATCCGTTAGATGAGTCTTCACCGATAAAAAATTTTCTTATCCGTAATCCTGCTGGCGGTATTCATCATGTTTGTTATGAAGTTGAAGATATTATTTTGGCTCGAGAGAAACTAAGAAGCAGGGGCGCTAGAATTGTAGGAAGCGAAGAGCCAGAAATTGGGGCACATGGAAAACCAGTTTTATTCTTACACCCGAAGGATTTTTGTGGCACTCTTATAGAATTGCAGCAGATGCCGTAGCACTATTTTTGATGTAAATGAGAAGGCGTGCTATTACTATCCTTAAAGCAATAATTTGATTCCCAGCCGCCTTATTTGGCCAGATCTTTTTTGGTAGAGTTATAGAGATCAGTTATCACACCTTGGTGCACTTCAGCAGAGAGTGGAATTGTTTCAGATAATGTCGGATGTGGATGAATCGTAAGGCTAATATCATCTGCTTCACATCCCATTTCAATTGCGAGACAAGTCTCAGAGATGAGGTCTCCAGCATTTATGCCCACTATTCCAGCCCCCAGTAGTTTGTTGGTTTGTGGATCAAACAGTAATTTGGTTAATCCCTCACCTCTATTCATACCGAGAGCTCTACCGCTAGCAGCCCAGGGGAACACACTTTTTTCGTATTTGATGCCCCCAATTTTTGCTGCCTCTTCTGTAAGTCCGACCCAAGCAATCTGCGGATCTGTATAGGCAACAGAGGGTATTGCCTGAGGCTGGAATATGGTGTTATGACCTGTTATCACCTCAGCAGCAACTTTGCCTTCATGAGTAGCTTTATGTGCTAGCATTGGCGGGCCTACAACATCTCCAATAGCAAAAATATTCCTGACGTTGGTACGTTGTTGTTGATCAACGGCAATGAAGCCATCCTGGCAAGGGGTAATTCCAGCCTTTTCAATATCAAGACCTGATAGATCCGGTGATCGTCCAATTGCGATCAATACTGCATCGAAGTCACTTGATTTTGGTGCTTTAGAGCCTTCAAAATCTACATGTATACATTCTTTTTTTGGTTGAATTCCTAAAACTTTCGTACCAAGATAAATAGCAGAACATCGCTTTTTTAATCTGGTCGTTAATGGACGTACTAAATCTTCATCGACGTCGGTCATCAATTGGTTTAGATATTCAACAACAGATACCTGGCTTCCTAGAGAGCTGTATATGCACGCCATCTCGAGTCCGATTATCCCCCCTCCAATTATGAGTAAACGATTTGGGACATTTTTGAGTTCCAAAGCTCCGGTTGAATCAAAAATCCTTTCATCATTCGGAACATTTGCTAGTCTATTTGGTTTTGACCCAGTAGCAATGATTGCATGTTTAAAGTTGAGAGAAATGTTGCGATCTGACTGTGCTATCAGAATACGGTGATCAGATAGAAAGCGAGCAACTCCTTGCACGGTTTCAACCCCCCTTTTTTTTGATAGCGTCGCAAGTCCTCCAGTTAGTCGACTAACTACATTTGTTTTCCATAATCTAAGTTGTTCAATATCTATTGATGGTGGTTCAAACTTCACTCCTGTTCTTCTAAGATCATCTGCTTCATCAATGATTTTGGCAGTATGAAGCAGTGTCTTTGAAGGTATGCAACCAACATTAAGGCATACTCCACCTAGGTTTGAATATTTTTCTACTAGGGCAACTTTTAGGCCAAGATCGGCAGCTCGAAATGCTGCTGTATAACCACCAGGTCCAGACCCAATAACGACAAGATCTACGTCCAAATCTACTTTCTCAGGAATGCTCATAAAGTTATCTTTAGTAGAGTGATGTCATAGCAGAAGTCGACGTATGTCTTCTAAGCTTATTTTTAAAAAAGTTAAGAATCTCGCCGCGCTTGCACCATCGATGACCCGATGATCATAAGAAAGATCAAGTGGCAGCATCAAACGGGGTATAAATTCTCTACCATTCCATTCTGGCATCGTTTTGGCTCGACTGACGCCCAGGATGGCTACTTCAGGAGGATTAACAATGGGTGTAAAGCTCCTACCACCGA
>CAYFJI010000041.1:0-16651 GCA_964343365.1 uncultured Acidiferrobacteraceae bacterium | reverse complement strand
GATGCCGAGAAGCGCCTTTTCACATGTGTCTGGCAATGGGTGTGACCGCAGTCTTGTGCATCGCGATTGGTTGGTTCCCAACGCCGCTTTACTCTATCCTTCCCTACCCAGTGGTATATCAGCCTTACGCTGATTTAGGGCACTCTCTAACCCAGGTTCAACTATTATTGTTTGCTGCGCTGGCTTTTTTCGTGTTGCTACGTACCGGCCTCTATCCCTCGGAGCAGGCAACCATTAATTTAGATACAGACTGGTTGTACCGGCGGGTGGCGCCGAAGCTGGCGCGCTACACCACTCAGCATGTGGTCTTGGTGCGGGTTATACTGAGTAATACGGGGCGTCAAGTGGGACGATATCTGTTGCGAGCTGTCCATCGGCACTACGGCCCGCAAGGAACTCTGGCTCGAACATGGCCCACGGGCAGCATGGTGCTTTGGGTCGCTGTTTTGCTCGGCTCAAGTCTCTTGTTGTACTACCTATAAGGCACATCAAAATGATATTAAAGTTTTTCAAGAATAAACGTGAACGAAGTGAAAACATCCCAGATTCAAATTCAAATAAGCGCACTGGTCAAACCGTTGAGTATCAGGGAATTACAATCACTCCAACGCCTAAAAAAGTTGTTGGAGGCTGGACAACCGAGGGCAATATACACTGGAAGAAAGGCGAAGATGTCAGCCTCGAGCATTTTATTAGAGCCGAAACACATGTTGATCAAGAACAAGCTTTCAACCAAATAGTTGCTAAAGCAAAACGGATCATCGATGAAAGGCAATCTTCTTAGGGGCGCCGACTATGCCAAGCTAGTCTCGAAGGTGTTCAAGAAGTCGGGGCATAAGCTCCACCAGGTTGCAGGGCTGTGTTCGGTAATCTAATTGGAAGCTAATTATTTTGTCCCAACCCGTTGCGCATGCATTCGAAGAGCCAGGTAGACAAAAAATATAGGTTCCATTTTTTACTCCAGCCATTGCTCTGGAATTTAATGAAGAAGTGCCGATCTCTTCAAAGGATATAGCTCGAAAAATTTCCCCAAAACCATCGATTTTTTTTTCAAATAAGGGCTCTATTGCTTCTGGTGTTCCATCAAAACCAGTTAGCCCCGTCCCTCCTGTGCTTATGACTACCTGAATATCTTTATTGTTAATCCAACTATGTAGGACAGCTTGAATATTTTCTTTATTATCCTTAACAATTTTACGGTCAGCCAGAGAGTGACCAGCTGCTTTGATTCTTTCGCTTAACAAGTCCCCAGATTTATCATTCTCCATTGTCCGGGAATCGGAAACGGTTAGTATGGCTATATTGACTGGGACAAATTCACGACTATTATTGGACATATTAGATCCTCTTAAGTTGTAGATAATCTTGTAACCGCTTATTATAAATTCCTTAGAGAAAAAATCAGCGATGTTAAAGGACCCATAAATGACCATACATGTTAGATTTTTTGCAAGTCTTCGCGAACAAACAGGAATAAATTCAAAGGAAGTTGATGCCGACGGATTAAAAAATGTTCGAGATTTATGGGCTTTGCTGACTGACGAGCCGCTTAACGAGACTACTTTGATCGCTATTAATAAAACCTATTCTCAGGCAGAAAGTCGAGTGAAAGATGGGGATGAGGTAGCTTTTTTTCCACCTATTACGGGGGGTTAACATGGTGTCGCCCCAAATTGGATTGCGTGATAGCCCATTTTTTTCTTTCCGAGAGCTTCAATCATTTGAGGAAAGCTTGCTTGGTGCGGGATCTCATGGCGCCTGCTCGGTTTTTATAGGTACGATGAGAGATTACAATGATGGTGATAGCGTGTTGTCCATGTATCTTGAACATTATCCAGGTATGACTGAACATCAGTTAGAAAAAATCGTGCGAGATACTGAGAAACAATACCAATTATTGGAAGTGTTTTTGTTGCATAGAATAGGGGCCGTTAAGCCTGGCGAAGATATAGTCTTAGTTGCAGTTTGGGCTGTTCACCGTAAAGACGCTTTTGGCGCATGTCGGACAATCATGGAACAGCTTAAATCAAGCGCCCCTTTCTGGAAAAAAGAAAGTCTCGCGCATGGAGATCGCTGGGTAAAGAAAAATACACCAGGAGAATGAAACATCTTCAAATTTAAAAAGCTATATAAAAAGAAATGGGCCTTCAGAGCTGTTCAAAAAATGTTATTTCCTTTTCTGCAAACCGCGAAGGAGTAAATTTCCTTTGTTGAGTTTCCATCAGAACATTCGATTATTTCTAATTGGGACAAATAAGCTTCCAGCTCACCCGAGCGCAGAACATATGTGGGATTGAATCTAGGAGCGTAGTTCAGATAATTCTCATTAAAGGTTTTATAAATCAATAATCCTCTTGGCTTTAGAGCATCCACTAATTTGGGGAATATCTTTCGATCAAGGTATCGAAAACAGGTTATCATATCAAAGCTACATCTTGGAAAAGACCAACAGCTTAAGTCTGCAACTAAAGGGAGCAACTTCACGTCGTGAAGATAAGCAAGTTGTTGCCCTAATTGAAGCGCCGCCACGCTGCAGTCAACGGCGATAACTTCATTTTTGGATTGTGCTAATTGAACCGAAATGTGACATGTTCCCGCGGCGAGATCGAGGGCGAGTCCCGTATTTTTTATCATGGCCGCATATTGTAATAATAAAGGTTCTGCTTGTAGCGTATCAATCAGTTTGGCGTGTTGATATTTTTCGTTCCACCGAAGGATATCAGCTCGCATTATTAGAATATCCTTAGATCAGGCCCGCAAAAGGCTCGACAGTGACGATATCACCAACGTCAGCTCCCTCAGATTCAGCAGGAAGAATTACAAAACAATTAGCTTGGTTCATCGAAGTCAATATTCCAGATCCTTGCTCCCCGGTATTTTCAACTATAAGTGTACCGTCATCACCGAGTTTAAGAATGCCCCGCTGAAATTCAGTGCGACCGGGACGCTTTTTTAGTTTTTTCGTTAGACGAGCAGAACATCGAAATTTAGCAATGTTTTTTTCCCCCGAAAGTTTCCTTACGGCTGGAAGAACAAACTGATAAAATGTGACCATAACCGATACGGGATTTCCCGGCAGCCCAAAAAAAGCAGAAGGCCCAATTTTTCCGACTGAGAGAGGTCTGCCGGGTTTCATCGCAATCTTCCAGAATTTTACTTCACCAATTTTTTTTAGTATATCGAGTACATAATCAGCATCTCCGACGGATGCGCCGGCAGAAGTAATCACCAAATCAGCATTTGCGGCCGCTTTCTGGAACGTTTCTTCTAAACGTTTTGGGTTATCAGGCACAACCCCTAAATCGATTATGTTTGCTTCTGCACGCGTTAGCATCGCGTTAAGGGTATAACGGTTCGAGTCGTAAACCTCACCAACAGCAAGGGTTTCATTAATTGAACGAAGTTCATCACCGTTGGAAAAAAACGCCACTTTAGGTTTTTCTATAACAGGCACATCAGCGATGCCTAGAGATGCTATCACACCAAGTTCAGCAGGAAATAGACGCCGTCCAGCTGATAAAGCAAGAGAACCAATATTAAGATCTTCCCCAGCCTGTCTGACATGTTGCCCAGGGCGTTGTTCGGATGCTACATAAATGATGTTATCTTTTCGTTTAACATTCTCCTGCATGATCACAGTATCACTATTTTCCGGCATAACTGCCCCAGTCATTATTCTTATACATTCGCCTGGCTTTAGGGCTTCATTGAATGGTCGCCCAGCCCATGCAGTGCCAATGACACATAGCTTTTGTTTTTCAAGGTCAGATGAATGAACAGCGTAACCATCCATAGCAGCATTGGTATGGTTTGGTACATCTATAGGAGAGAATAAGTCTTCAGCTAGCACTCTCCCAAGGGATTCTTGTACTGGAACCAGTTCGGTTTTTACGATCGGCTTGATCATTAACAAGATTTTTTCGAGAGCTGTCTCTACTGACAATAAACCTGTTTGTATTTCGTCCTCACAGCTCGGCTGTGGTTGGGTGTCGAAATCACTTATCATATGAGCGTTTCCAGCTCCCGGAGGAGCCGCCAGCCTTTTCAAGAAGTCGGACAGGTCCGATGGTCATGCCACGATCAACTTTTTTGCACATGTCGTAGATTGTTAATAATGTTATCTGAACAGCATTCATGGCTTCCATTTCAACGCCAGTCCTATCGACTGACTCTATCATTACGGTACAACGAACACGGTTTCCAGCGGTATCGATTTCAAATTTCACTTCGATATGTGTCAGAGATATAGGATGACACAAAGGAATTAGGTTTGAAGTTTGTTTTGCCCCCATAATGCCCGCTAAACGAGCGATAGATAGTACATCTCCTTTCTTATGTCCACCACTCTCAATCAGGTTAAGTGTATTAGGTTCCATTCCGATGTAACCTTCGGCGATGGCGCATCTTAGGGTGCGAGATTTTTCGCCAACATCTACCATATGGGCGTTCCCGTCTATGTCAAAATGAGTCAGTTTCTGATTTGTCATCAATTTTACTCAGAAAGTATTGGTAATAGAGGTGTATTGTAGCTGGGTTGTCAAAAAAACGAATCGTCTTAAATTATTTTTTTTATAGCATGTTAAAATCGGATGGCACTAATACAGATATTTTGGAAAACATACAATGGAAAAGCTTTCTAATATGGAGAAACTTGGATCTCCAGCGCACGATTTTAATTTGCTTAATACTAACCCAGACTTTGGCGGGCCTGCGGTTTCGATGAGTATGATGAATGATAGCCCACTATTCTTGGTAGCTTTTATTTGTAATCATTGCCCGTACGTAATTCATATTAGAGATTCATTCGTAAATTTTGTTTCTGATTATCAAGACAAAGGACTCGCGGTAGTAGCCATTTCATCGAACGATATTCAAACACATCCGGCTGATAGTCCAGAAAGAATGCAAGAAGACTCTTTAAATCACCAATACTCATTTCCCTATTTATACGACGAGAAACAAAGTGTTGCGAAGGCATATCGAGCGTCTTGTACCCCAGATTTTTTTCTTTATGATGTTGATCGAAAACTTGTTTATCGTGGTCAGTATGATAGCAGCCGTCCTGGCAATGATGAGCCTATAACGGGCAATGATTTGCGGTCGGCTGTAGAATCTCTTCTGAGAGGAGAAAAAATATCAGGAAAGCAGCATCCTAGTGTAGGTTGCAACATCAAGTGGAGAATTGGTGAAGAACCTGAATATTACTAATTTCCTAACCACCTTAATTAAAGGCTGGCTCGGTAAAACTACTATTTTATATAATTAGACAAGAGTTAAGTCATCACTTGATTTGTGCGCATTAGTATTGCTATTGTTTTGGCGTCAACAATTTGATTATTAATCGCCATATCGAGTGCCTCACTTAGTGTTAACCAGTGAATCTCGATTTGTTCTTCAGCCTCTGGGTTTGAGCCTACAAATCTAATTGCGCGTGCTTCATATAAAAAAATTTTTTCGTTACAAAATCCTGGTGTCGGTAAAATAAAGCCAAGAGATTTCCATTCTTTTGCAACCAGACCAGCTTCTTCTCGGAGTTCACGCTTAGCTGTATTTAGTGGCTCTTCATTACGGTCAATTAGACCTGCCGGTATTTCCCAAATCCAATCTTTTACCGAATAGCGATATTGTCGTAGCAAGCAAACATAGTCCCGTTCATCAATCGCAAGGATACCAGCCCCTCCGGGGTGCCGCACAATCTCCATATTCGATGATTTTCCATTTTCTAGCTGAACTTTTTCAAGGCCAAAATCTAATATCTTGCCTTGGTAGATAGTTTTTCGGCCGTTATTGTCCAAAGCTTCAATCTATATATTTAAGCTTGTTGCACAACTTCTTGAATGGCAGCCTCGATCTTTTTCTTATCGGCTAAGAAATAACGATCTATAAGATTGAGTTTTGCATCCATTTCATAAACTATTGGAACACCAGTCGGAATATTGAATTCAGCAATATCTTCTTCCGACATATTCTCTATTAGTTTGGCCAAAGCTCGGAGACTATTTCCGTGAGCAACAATTAGTACGGATTTGTTTTCTAACAACACAGGAACTACAAGCTCGTGCCAAAATTCTTGCACGCGATTTAAAGTGTCTGCTAGTGATTCCCCGCTGGGTAACTGTGTGATGTTTTCATACAGTGGATTTTGTGCTGGATGGTTTGTGTGATCACTAGGCATTTGAGGTGGGCGTTGCGAATAGCTGCGACGCCATTTGTGCACCTTATCTTTTCCATGAAGTTCCGTGGTTTCTTTTTTGTTAAGCCCTTGAAGCATGCCATAGTGTCTCTCATTAAGCCTCCAATCTCGTCGGATCGGAAGGTCAATGGGTGATAATTCGTTCAGCGCAATCTCCAGCGTTTTTATTGCTCTTTGCAAAACAGAAACGAAAGCGATATCGAAGTTTAATCCAGCGCTACGCATTTCAACCCCAGCGTTTCGTGCTTCTTTTTCTCCGCGTTTTGTTAAGGGGACATCAATCCAGCCCGTAAATTTGTTCTCTAAATTCCAAGTGCTTTGTCCATGACGAAGGATGACTAATTTATTCATATTAAATTATTTATCATTTAGTACTGGTAGATTGGCAGGATGATTTATTTCTCTGACAGAATTTGGTTATCAATTTGTTTAGTTAAATTTCTTAGTGCTTGGCCACGATGACTGAGCAAATTTTTTTCTTCTATATCTAGCTCTGCTGATGTTTTATTATGACTGGTCAAAAAAAATATTGGATCATATCCGAAGCCATGTTGTCCTCGTGGTGTTTTTGTAATGCGACCCTCCCATGTACAAGAAGAGATCAAGGGGGCCGGATCTTTCTCCCATCTGAGATAAGTCATCACACAATGAAATCTTGCTGTTCTTTTTTCCGCCGGGAATTTTTGTACGGCCTTTAGCAATTTATTTAAGTTGTCGGAATCTGTGGCATTTTCTCCTGCAAACCTAGATGAGTTGACTCCTGGAGCTCCGTCTAAGCAATCAACCTCAAGGCCAGAATCGTCGGCAATTGATGGTAGGCCACTATATTTGCAAGCATTTCGAGCTTTAATGAGGGCATTCTCAATAAAAGTTGAGCCCGTTTCCTCAGCTTCGGGTACTTGGTATTCATTTTGCGCTCTAAATTCTAGTTGTGTGGCAGAAAACAGAGTTTTGAGTTCGTTCAATTTCCCCTGATTATTGGTTGCAAGCACTATGATTTTAGATGTTGCCGTCATTGTGTAAGTTTAGTGATTCGCCGAAAGTGTAGAGAGGGTAATGTTAATAATTTCCAAACCTCTGTAATTATAATAGTCTATTCTTCCTGCCATGAAAAATTTACATTAATTGAGAACACAGATATAAATAACATGCAATAATATTACTTAGTAACAGTTGCTGTCGACCTTCGGATATTCCGAAATAGGATTTTAAGTAATATTTAAAATGAACTACACAATAAATCTCAAAGCGACACTAATATCAGATAAGAAAGACTTCGGCTTTATCTTTCTGACGAGGCAATAAAGTGTTCTTGATGCGTAAAAAAAACAGTATAAAGTTGAGCGTCCCCCCAGTTAAATTCTTGTATTCAAAAAGTGGCTATATCTGACATGGTGAATAGTATGACAGCGTTTGGTCGAGAAGAAGCTGACAGTTTGTTCGGCCATTTGGTATGGGAAATTCGGACCGTAAATCACAGATATCAAGAGATTTCAATACGATTGCCAGATGAGCTGCGTAGTTCTGAGCCTGATTTGAGACGTTTAATTTCGAGCAAAATTCACCGAGGTAGAGTGGATGCTATTCTGCATTATCAAGTTAATGATGCAGTAAATTCTGGTAAAAGTAGCCTGAATTACAACGAGATGCGTCGACTTGCAAAATGGGAATCAGAGGTGCTGGTGGTTATGCCAAATGCAGCTAGAATGACAGTCTACGAAATTTTGCGCTGGCCGGGAGTTTTAGGAACGCCCACTGTGAATTTCGATGAGCTATACACCGAGGTCTCTGCGCTACTGAATAAAGCGTTGGAGCGCGTTTTGTTTTCCCGACAGCGGGAGGGCCAAAAATTAGCCGACCTTCTTCTTGCGCGCCTGACCGAGGCAAAAGGACTGGTCGCCAAAACAGAATCAATTTGGCCACAAGTTGAGGAAGACTTAAGACGTAGGTTAGATGAAAGAATTGCCAATCTTGATACCAAACTAGAGCCAAACAGATTAGAGCAAGAACTGATCTTATTGCTAAGCAAAGCAGATATACGAGAAGAGATAGAGCGCCTTATACTTCATTTTGATGAGGTTGATAGAGTATTAACTAACGAAGGACCCGTTGGAAGACGTTTAGATTTTCTTATGCAAGAGCTACATCGTGAAGCTAATACTATCGGTTCTAAAGCGTCTCATGTGAAAATGACATCGAGCAGTGTCGATCTTAAAGTCGTTATTGAACAGATGCGCGAACAAGTCCAGAATGTCGAGTGATAAACATAAACGGCTAACTTTCAATAAAAAAAATACCGATTTTCTTATGCATGCATTATTGTTGGGATGTTAAAGAAGCAGAACCCAAGGCCGGAAGGCCAATTAATTATTCTTTCTGCACCCTCTGGCGCCGGAAAAACTAGTTTAGCTAGAGCACTAGCGGAGTCAATAATTAATCTTACTGTTTCAGTTTCTCATACTACCCGCCCCGCTCGAGCGTTAGAAAAAAACAGTGTAGATTATCATTTTGTTGGTGAGAAGATTTTTGAAAAAATGATCGTTAATAGGGATTTTCTAGAATATGCTCGCGTTTTTAGCCATCTGTATGGCACTGCAAAAAAACCGGTCGAGGATGCGCTTAAATTGGGGCAAAGTGTTGTATTAGATATCGATTGGCAGGGTGCGCGGAAAGTGCGCGCGCTAATTCCGGAGGCCGTTAGTGTATTTATTGTTCCACCATCCTTAAATGATTTGGAGCGACGATTGTTTGATCGTAAAAGGGATTCTAATCAGATTATTCAAAGTCGAATGAGTCGAGCAATTAGCGAAATTAGCCATTACACAGAATTTGATTATGTAATAGTTAATGCAGAGTTCGACACTGCTCTAGAAGAGCTTAAAGCAGTTTTTCTGCACCGAGAAACACCTAAATCAGGCATTTATTTCGATCCAACCACCTTTCTGTAAATATTAAAACAAGCTAAACTTGGTAATGTATTAGTAAAGTAATAAGCAAGTTGTGTGCTCTCCAGAGGAGACAGATCACTCTTATGCTAGTAAAATCAACTCAATAGATCAAAAATGTTTCAAATATAAGGTTCCTCTTAAGGAGTAGAATAATGGCAAGGATTACGGTCGAAGACTGTCTCGATAATGTAGAAAATCGCTTCGAATTGGTGCTGGTGGCTGCGAAAAGGACGCGACAATTAATGTTAGGCGCTGAAACAACGGTGCCGGCAGGTCGAGATAAGCCCACTGTAGTTGCGTTACGTGAAATTGCTGAAGGAATTATCACGCGATCGATTTTAGAGGAACAGGAGGTTGATCTCGAAAAAGTTTTGTTTGGTGAGTCCGAAGAAGGTGATACTGATTCTCCGCCTCTTAACGAAGGGAATGAAGAAGAAGCCAAACTAGAATTGGAAACCACAGGGCTGTTTCCAAATACAGATGATGGTACAGGTGCACGGATAAGCCCTATTGAGAATCAAGATGCCAACAGAGAGAGTTCAGGCGAAGGACAGGACACAGAAAGTTCCTCGACCTAAATCTGTCACTGCTTCTTCAAGTGAATCAGAAAACGATGTTGAAATCTCTGATTTACTTAAAGCAGTCGGTTACTTGGCTAAGAGCAATGTTGACAAGATCCACCGCGCGTACTGTTTTAGCAATGATGCACACTCTGGGCAGGAGCGGATAAGTGGCGAAGCATATATCCATCACCCTTTAGCTGTTGCCTGCATATTAGCAGATTTGCAGCTGGATGAGCGCAGCATCATTGCCGCTATATTGCACGATGTTATTGAGGACACGGAAACCGATAGAGACGAATTGGTAACGAAATTTGGTGAAGATGTAGCACTTCTAGTAGATGGTGTCACAAAGATAGGACAAATTGAATTTGCATCAAGCGAACATGCGGAAGCCGAAAACTTCCATAAAATGCTGTTATCGATGTCACGTGATATTCGAGTTATTTTAATTAAACTTGCTGATCGTATTCACAATATGCGGACATTAGATTCGCTAAAACTTGAAAAAAGAAGGCGAATAGCTCAGCAGACCTTAGAGATTTTTGCTCCTATAGCAAATCGGCTAGGACTACATAACTGGACCCAGGAATTAGAGGATCTAAGTTTTCGACACTTGTATCCGAAACGTTACGGCGCTATTCAAAAAGAGCTAGACAAGAGACGTGGCAACCATAGAAAAATTATCGATAATACGCTCAAAAAAGTAACTGAAGAGCTGAAAAAAGCGGGCATAAAGAGTAATGTGTCGGGGCGAGAAAAAAATCTTTATCGTGTCTATAGAAAAATGCAGACACGTCACATGTCACTGTCAGAGTTGAAAGATGTTTTTGCTATTAGAGTGATTGTGGATAATGTAGATGATTGTTATAGATCTTTAGGGGTAATACATAATTTATATAAACCAGTTCCAGGGAAGTTTAAGGATTATATTTCTATACCAAAGGCTAATGGATATCAATCACTTCACACATTGGTGTTTGGAATGTTTGGGCAGAATGTCGAAGTTCAGATACGGTCTGTAGATATGCATAGGGTTGCGGAAGTTGGTGTTGCTGCTCATTGGCGGTACAAATCTTTGATTAGAGACCAAAATCCACAACAGCTCACTAAAACCTGGTTGAATGATTTGTTGAATGGCCAGGTTCATTCAAGTAATCCCGCTGAGTTTCTTGAACACCTAAAGACCGATTTATTCCCTGATGAGGTTTATTTGTTCACGCCGAAAGGAGATATAAAGAAGTTGCCGAAAGGTGCCACTGCTTTGGATTTTGCCTACTCCGTCCACTCTGATGTTGGTAATCACTGTGTGGGTGCTAAGGTAGATTATCAAATGGTGCCTTTACATCAAACTTTGGATAACGGCACTCATGTTGAAGCAATTACGGCTCGGTCAGCTTACCCAAGCCCTTTGTGGCTTAATTACGTTATAACGGGAAAAGCACGCTCAGAAATTCGTGGCTACCTCAAAAAACAACGCACTGAAGATGCGATAAGGTTAGGTAAAAGATTGCTGGAAAAAGCATTAGCGTCAATGGGTATGAATATCAGGCTTAAAACTAGACAGAAAGTTGAGCTGCTTGGCAGGATAGGGAGGGAAGATTGGACTGAACTTTTGGCTGATATTGGTACTGGGAGGCGTTTACCAATGGTTGTCGCTCAACAATTATCCCCAGAAAATTCGTTGAAGCTTTCAAAAAATGCTAGGAAAAAGCCCTTAGTTATAAAGGGTGCTGAAGGAATGATGGTACGTTACGGCCAATGTTGTCGCCCTATACCGGGTGATAGGATTGTAGGGCTATTTTCGAGGGGCAAAGGGATTGTCATTCATAGTTCTAAGTGCGCCAATACTAAACACAAAAGTAAGCGTACCGAGAATTGGATTCCGGTAGCTTGGGCTGATGAAGTGAAGGGTGAATTCGCTGTGGATATTCACCTCGAAACAACAAATCGTCCAGGCGTACTTGCTAGACTAGCAGCGATAATTGCAGATGAGAATTCCAACATTAATAAGGTTTCCGTTACTGAAAGAGATACTCGGCACGCCAGTATTCGTTTTACTATAGGCGTTGAAAGTAGGCAGCATTTGGCAACAATTATGAAACGACTTCATGCAAAAAGTTTCGTCTTACGTGTTGGGCGATCTAAAGCATGATCTTCGCATTTGATACGGTTATATTTTGGCTAAAAAAGCAATAGAAAGCTTTAATGCTCCTCAAGCAATTGGTAGCTATTCTCAAGCTATAAAAGCTGGCCAATTTTTGTTCGTTTCAGGACAGATTCCTTTGGATCCAATTACGATGCAGATTGTAGAGGGCGATATCTCCATACAAGTAGGTGTCATCATTAAAAATTTAGAAGCTATTCTTAAAGAATGCGGAAGTGATCTCGAGGCAATAGTTAAGTTGACTGTTTTTCTTACCGACATAAAAAATTTTGAATTAGTAAATAAAATTATGTCCCAAAAATTTAAATTACCTTATCCTTCACGATCCCTAGTAGGTGTAAATATGTTGCCAAAAGGAGCTTCTATCGAAATGGACGCAATTGCGTATCTGGCCAACCAATAATTATTCTCCACGAAGGATAGATTTTTTGTCTTCAGCAGTTACAACACTCAAGGGGGTAGGCCCGCAAGTAAATAAGAAGTTAGCGCAAATGGGCATTCGTAAGGTCCAAGATATTCTTTTTCATTTTCCTATACGATATCAGGATCGTACTGTGTTATGCCCGATTGGTGAGGCAAAACTTGGGAAGCATGTATTGGTTCATGGTGAGATTTTAGTTTCATCTATTAAATTAGGTCGTCGGAGTAGTCTGATCACTATAATTTCCGATGGAACTGGAAGACTCATTTTACGCCAGTTCCATTACAGCCGATCCCAAAGACGCTCTTTGCAACCCGGAATGTGGCTTCAGTGTTTTGGGGAGCTGCGTTCTGGCCCATCTGGTCCGGAGCTTGTCCATCCAGAATATCAGATAATTAGTGGCAGAGGTGGCGTCAACCTGGAAACGTCTTTGACGCCAATTTATCCAACGACAAAAGGATTAGGACAGAAAATATGGAGGAAGTTAACAGACGAAGTCTTGTCAAAGTATGATACGCAAACTAGAGAGCTTCTTCCGGAATCTCTAACTAGGGCAAATAATTTTCTGACCCTAAAAGAATCACTAAAAATAATCCATCGGCCGCCGATAGAGACTGATATTACTGCCTTATCAAATAGAATCCATCCGGCACAGTTGCGTCTCGCTTTTGAGGAGTTGTTGGCACACCATTTGGCTATGACGCGCCGCAGAAAGTTGCGTGAACGCCAACAAGCGTATCAGATTCCGATAGGGAAAAAATTTTGGCCAACACTTGAAAAGCGCTTAGATTTTACATTGACGCAAGCGCAAAGAACTACTATTCAAGAAATTTTTAAGGGGCTTAACCAGAATAGTCCGTCCCTGCGGTTAGTGCAGGGTGATGTTGGTTGTGGCAAAACTGTGGTTGCTGTTGCAGCAGCTTTATCGGCTGTCGAGGTAGGTCTCCAGGTTGCTGTAATGGCACCGACTGAGATTTTGGCAACTCAGCATTTTCAAACCTTTTCAAATTGGTTGGAAGAATTTAACTTAAAGACTGTATGTTTGACCAGCAAACTTACCGCCAAAGAAAAAAGAGAGGCCTATGATGTAGTAGTCAACGGAGAAGCACACATCGTCATCGGGACTCATGCACTTTTCCAAGAGGATGTCCAATATAAATCTTTAGGTCTAATCATTGTTGATGAACAACACCGATTTGGTGTCGAGCAACGAGCTTCATTAAGAAAAAAAGGACAAAGCAGCAAGCGAGTCCCTCATCAAATTATTATGACCGCGACACCAATTCCTCGATCATTAGCAATGGTGATCTATGCAGATATGGATATTTCAATCATCGATGAAATGCCTCCTGGACGACGGACAGCTGAAACAGCAGTGATGTCAAATGTACGTCGTGCAGAAGTTCAAGAACGCGTGCGCGAAGCCTGCAAGAGCGGACACAAAGTTTATTGGGTATGCCCTTTTATTAATGAATCTGAGGTGCTAGAAGTAGAAGCTGTAGCTCAGAGATCTAAAATACTAAAAAAAGATCTGCCTGATATACGTGTATCATCTTTACATGGCAAAACAAGCGTTGACGAAAAAGAAGAGATTATGAGTGCGTTCAGGGCGGGTACGATTGATCTGCTTGTTGCAAGTACCATCATTGAGGTTGGAGTGCACGTGCCAGAGGCTACACTAATGGTTGTTGAGAATGCGGAAAGATTAGGTTTATTGCAGCTGCACCAACTTCGTGGACGTATAGGCCGTAGTGATCAACGATCTATCTGTATTTTCTTATATCAAAATCCTTTAACAACAGTAGCCCGCAATAGACTAGCAGCGATACGCGAACTTAAAGATGGATTTACAGTTGCCAAAAAAGATTTAGAGTTGCGTGGGCCCGGTGAGATATTTGGGACCAGACAAAGTGGAATTCCTGAATTTAGAATTGCAGATCTCATTCATCATAGCGAAGTAGCTAGTCGGATTCCAGATACCGCTAATTTTTTAGAAAAGGATAGCCCACAATTAGTTGATAAAATTATCGACCGTTGGCTGTTACCAGAGGAAAATCGTTTCACTGTCTGATGCGAAAAAAACTGTCGATTTATTTACGTTTGATGAGGATAGACAAACCGATAGGATGGCTGCTTCTATTGTGGCCAACCCTTTGGGCATTATGGGTTTCGGGAGAGGGAACACCTTCACCAAAGATTGTTCTAGTATTTATAGTCGGAGTATTTATCATGCGAGCGGCAGGTTGCATCGTCAACGATTATTTCGACAAAGATTTAGATGGATTTGTGTCTCGAACTAAAAACAGGCCATTAGCGCGTGGTGAAATAACCACACTCGAGGCAGCTATTTTGTTTCTAGTCCTTACAATTTTCGGGCTGGGTCTTGTTTTAACACTTAATCATCTAACACTACTCTTGGCTTTTGGTGGCCTCGTGCTAATTTGTGTATACCCTTTGTTAAAAAGATTCACTTATCTGCCTCAACTATTTTTGGGCATAGTATTTTCTTGGGGAACGCTAATGGCGTTTGCTGCGCAAAAAAATGAAATCACGTTGATCGCTGGGGGGTTATTTTTAGCAAATTTATTCTGGACCGTTGCTTATGACACAATGTATGCAATGGCCGATAGACCCGATGACATGCGTATAGGTATTAAGTCTATGGCAATTTTGGTTGGTCGCTTTGATTTAATTTTTAATTTGACCTGCCAAGCTATTGCTTTGCTGATATTATTTTTTATTGGGTACGAACTTAAACTAGGGATCTGGTTTAATGCTGGATTAATGGGCGCCCTTAGTACCGTAATTTATCAAAATCGTTTATGCAAAGATCGGAATCGCGATAAGTGCTTAAAAGCATTTACCAATAATTCGTGGTTTGGTTTTTCAGTTTTTTTGGGAATCTTTGTTTCGTATCTTACAACAATGCGAACTTTGTAAAATTTTTGTGCAATACATAAAAAGATCTAAGATAAATTTGCATAGGCTAACACTAGCCATTTATCACCAAAATCATCGAAATTCACCTGAATTCGAGCAGACTCTCCTTGGCCCTCTATAGTGATAACTGTGCCAGTGCCGAATTTTTTGTGCGAGACTCGCTTGCCCAAATTAATTAAGCTGTTGTTGCCGCTTTGGTTGGATTCACTGATGTTTTTGGGGGATATTGTGTGAGCAGTGAAAGCACGTACGTTTTCTAAGAAGTCCTTAGGGATTTCAAGCAGGAAGCGGGAAGGCCTGCTGTAATGTTCACGCCCATGAAGATGCCGAACCTCAGCCCAGGTTAAATATAGTTGCTCCATAGCACGTGTCATTCCGACATAACATAGGCGTCTTTCCTCCTCCAGTCGGCCCGCTTCTTCTAAAGATCGTTGATGGGGGAATAAACCTTCTTCTGCACCGCATAAAAAAACTAACGAAAACTCTAGGCCTTTTGCTGAGTGCAGACTCATCAATTGGACGCAATCTTCCCACATCTCAGCTTGAGCTTCGCCTGCTTCTAATGCGGCATGACCTAAGAAATCTCCCAATGGATCAATCTCACCATCTTCATTTGGTTCCGGTTCAAAGTTCCTGGCCGCATTAGTCAGTTCTTCAAGATTCTCAAGGCGGGTTAAAGCTTTTTCACCGCCAGTTTTTTTATGGTGATCAATCAAACCACTATTTTTAACAGTGATCTCGGTTTGTTCAACTAATGTGAGGCCTTTTATGTCGTTATGAAGCTTGTCTATTAGTTTTATGAAATTACTAAGGGCGCCTCGAGCTCTGTTAGGCATTTCTTCCGAAGCTATCAAATTGATCGTAGCTTCCCACAGCGACAAATCTCTTTCGCGAGCCGTCTGTCTTAGCACATTAAGAGTTTTGTTTCCGATACCTCTTGTAGGTGTATTGACAATTCGCTCAAACGATGGATCTGAGTCCCTATTGTTAATTAGTCGGAGATAAGCTAGAGCATCTTTTACCTCTGTTCTTTCAAAAAAGCGCAGTCCTCCGTAGACTCTGTATGGAACTCCATCATTCATTAAAAGCTCTTCGAAAATCCGTGATTGCGCATTAGAACGATAAAGGATTGCAATTGAGTCGCGACGATTACCATTTTCGATCCATTTTTTTAGACAATCTAATACAAAACGCCCTTCGTCAATCTCATTGAATGCTGAGTAAATTTTGACCTTGGCGCCTTTTTTTCCTTCTGTCCATAGATTTTTTCCGAGACGATGCTTGTTATGATCAATTACTGCATTTGCAGCCAGCAGTATATTTTCTGTTGAGCGGTAATTTTGTTCTAGACGAATTACGTTTGTTCCTGGGAAGTCGAGTTCGAAGTTTGCCATATTTTCAACTTGCGCCCCTCTCCAACCA
>CAYFJI010000040.1:0-17217 GCA_964343365.1 uncultured Acidiferrobacteraceae bacterium | reverse complement strand
TTGAAGTTCATGAAGATTATCGTTATAATCCTATGATTAAAACAAGTGAAAAACCATTAAAATTTGACCCATTAAAATCAGCTTTATTTTGGGCGAATTGGTATGATATGCAGGTAAAGACAATCCAACATGGATGGGGAGAGCGTGGAGATGTGAATCCGAATACAGGTGAATTAATTTCTGGACCCGTCACCATGTCGGAAGACGACTTGCAAAGAAATAGAACAGACTTTGGATCGGAAATAATTAACCACCCACTTATCGATTACTATTACAAAGAACGAGCGCCAGATTGGGATAAGGTTGAAGTGCCAATGCTGACCGCTGCGAATTGGGGCGGACAGGGATTACATTTACGTGGCAATACAGAGGCCTATGTTCGAGCAGCTTCTAAGGAAAAGTGGCTAGAGATCCATGGTATTGAACATTGGACAGAGTTTTATACTGATTATGGTGTTGAGCTTCAAAGGAGATTTTTGGATTATTATTTAAAAGGCGAGAATAATGGCTGGGATGAACAACCATCTGTGCAACTCCAGATCCGCACATTAAACGGTTTTATTCAACGTCATGAGACTGAGTGGCCCATTGGACGTACCACCTGGACAAGAATGTATTTGGATACAAATAATCAATCTTTGATAGATAGCCCCCCACCAGACTGTCAGATCAGTTACTCCGCTAAAGGGGATGGCGTTTCATTTTATTCTAGGTCGATGTCGGAGGACACCGAAGTAACTGGACCGTCCTCATTAAAATTGTTTATTTCATCAGAAACGATAGACGCAGATATTTTTGTTGTTCTTCGAGTATTTTCTCCGGAAGATTCAGAAGTTGTGTTTCAAGGCGCGATCGATCCGCACACGCCCATCGGGCAAGGATGGTTACGCGCCTCTCACCGTAAGTTAGATACAACTCTTTCAACAGATTACCGCCCGTATCACACACACGACGAGAAACAACTTTTGGTTCCAGGTGATATATACGAACTAGATGTTGAAATCTGGCCTACGAGTATCGTAATACCTAAAGGCTACCGCTTAGCTATAACAATTCGTGGATCTGATTACGAATATCCAGGAGATACTGGCGGTGCAAAATTATCAAATTTCAAAAATGAGCTAAAAGGATGTGGGCCTTTCCTGCATGATGACCCTAGAGACCGGCCGCCAGACATTTTTGGACAAAACGTAACGATTTATTCGGGTGAATCGTCACCATCTAGCGTTTTGATACCGATTATCCCTAAAATTTAATAAGACTAGCCGGATTAGCTACGATCAGCATCAAAAAGTATGCTCTAGCTTGTTAAATCAATTACATCGGAGCTTTCTAGGTGATAGATCTAATACTAAAGGTTAACGGTAAAGAACACCATGTAGAGATCGAAGAGGGCACTCCACTGCTCTATGTCCTCAGGAATGAGCTTGAATTAAAAGGTGCGAAATACGGATGCGGCCTTGAGCAGTGTGGAGCTTGCTATGTTCTTGTTGATGGTGAAGCCAAATTTTCATGCTCAACCCCCGCAGAAACTCTAGCAGGCAAAGATATTACAACTATTGAAGGTATTGGCACTACATCTAATCCGGACCCAATTCAAGAAGCGTTCGCACAACAGGGCGCTGGGCAATGTGGATATTGTATACCCGGCACGGTGATTGCAGTTAAGGCCTTATTGGCTAAAAATCCACAGCCAACTCGGGCACAAATTCTTGATGGTCTTTCGAACAACTTATGTCGTTGCGGTGCCCATCATGATGTGGTTAAAGCTGTTGAGAACCTAGCCTTTGAATCCAATTGAAATTATGATTAATGAAAGCTTAGAAGCTTATCCTAATTTAAATGATTGGATTGGTTTTACAGAAGATGGTGTGGTCGATGTTCGGTCAGGCAAAGTCGAGATTGGCCAGCGAATTACGTCTGCATTTCGCAAAATTGTAAGTTCCGAGCTCGAGGTGGATGTCTCGCGGGTCAATCTACTTTGTGGAGATACAGGCCTAACACCAGATGAAGGCTACACTGCTGCTAGTTGTTCAATGGAAATTTCTGGCTCAGCGCTTCGATATGTCGCTGCTTTCACCAAAATGCAACTGCTCACTATGGCTGCTGATAGATTTGCTTGCGACGTTGAAGATTTAAGTGTCAACGATGGTGTAATTTCGAACCAATCTAAAGATTCAGTTATAACATATTGGGATTTAGTTGGTGAGAATGGTATAGAGCAGCCAATTGAATTTGATTTCGATCTAAAATTGCATCAAGAAAGCTTGTTGGCAGAGGATGAAAATCAGCTTTCCTACAAGAGATCGTTGGAAATTGCGACTGGTGAGTTCCGTTATATCCACGATTTTGTTTTGGATAATATGCTTCATGCAAGAGTTGTCCGACCCCCAGCCTATCATTCTCGTTTAGTAACGGTTGAGTTAGATGTTGTCAAGTCAATGAGGGGCGTGAAGCAAGTTATTCGCGATGGCAGCTTCCTCGCTGTAATCGGAGAAAATGAATACCAAGTATTAAAAGCGTCTAACCGGCTTGCGAGTGTAGCGAAATGGAAACCGGATGGTGAGTTATCAGGAACTCCCATTGAACATCAATTATTGCAAAATCCAAGGCGGAGTATTAGTTTAGAGACTCAGACGGATCCAATAGAGCTAGAAACTAGGAATTTAGCTACTCACGCAATAGAAAAACTAGAAGTTAGATATAAGCGCCCATATTTAATGCATGCTGCTATAGGTCCTTCTTGTGCAATTGCGCTATATGATGGTAAGGAGCTAACTGTTTGGACTCATAGTCAAGGAGTTTATCCGCTCAGAGACGCTCTTTCTTTTGTGTTAAAGCTCAATGATAAGAACATTCGAGTGATTCATCTTCCTGGCGCCGGGTGTTATGGCCACAATGGAGCGGACGATGCCGCGTTAGATGCAGCTCTTTTAGCCTACCGATACAAAGGATCACCGATCCGTGTTGCATGGAGTCGGAAGGATGAACATTGTTGGGAGCCCTACGGTTCAGCCATGCTGGTAGATATTGAGGCTGGCCTTGATAAAGATAATAACATTATCTATTGGAATTATGATGTCTATAGCGACGCACACGTGAAACGTCCTGGCCCGAATACGGATGGTTCCCAATTGCTTGCATCATGGCATTTGCAAGAGTCATTCTCGCAGCCAGAAACTACAGTACCATGGAACAACATCCATCTTGGTTTAGGGTTTAACGCAATCCCGCTATACGATATTCCAAACCAAAACATCAACTTACATCGTGTAGAACCACTACCTTTGCGAGTATCAGCATTAAGATCTTTGGGCGCCTATACAAATATTTTTGCGATTGAATCTTTTATGGATGAATTGTGTGAAAAAATCAATCAAGATCCTCTAGAATTACGATTACGTTATCTTTCAGATGATCGAGCGAAGGAACTTTTAGAGAAGGTATGCAGTTTAGCAAACTGGCATGAGAATCGAAGAAATGAAAATATTGGCACGGGGTTAGGATTCGCGCAATACGATAACCACAGAAGCTATGCCGCCGTTGTCGTAAATTTAGAAATCGATGATGATGGCACCATTCATTGTCAGGAGGCGTTTTTAGGTGGTGATACAGGGGAAATTGTGGATCCGGCCGGTGTTAGGTGCCAGTTAGAAGGTGGGTTTCTTCAATCACTAAGCTGGAGTTTGGGGGAAGAAGTGCTTTATGATAAAGAAGGCATCCAGAGTCAAGACTGGGATACTTACAAGTTATTAACTTACCGTCAAATCCCGAAAATAAAAACAATCCTTCTTGATCGACCTGGAATGCCTTTTCTTGGTTGTGGTGAGGCAATGCAAGGACCTACTGTTGCCGCCGTGGCTAATGCAGTCTCGAATGTAATTGGAGTTCGTTTAAGAGCGACTCCATTTACGTCGGAGAGAGTCCAATCTGCCGCATGGGACTCAGGCAGTTGAGTTTATGGTGCTGAAACTCAACTGCTCTAGACCAAGTAGCATCACTGTATTTATAACTTTTTAATTTATCCTACTTCACCAATTAGATCTATTTCCACCAACGCATCGGGAAGTAACAAACCTGTTGTTTCCACCGTTGTGCGGGCTGGTGGATTGCCTGAGAAATACTCTTTCCACACCTCATCAAAGCCATTGAAATCTTTAAGGTCTGTTAAGAAAACTTGTGCTTTAAAAGCGTTATCAAGGCTAGTACCCGCACCTTTAAATGTTGTAGTAAGGTTCGCTAAGGTGTAATCACTTTGACGTTTGATTTCGGAACCGTAGAATGGGAATGCCTTATTTATGCTTGCTTCCTTAGGTACTCCAGTTACAAAATCAGAGGGAACTTGGCCAGCTGCGAATAGAATACCATCGACAACAAAAGCTTCAGAATAATTTGCTTTTGGTTGCGGGGCATCAGACTTGCATATTGTATGCGTGGTGTCATGAGTATGAGCGATGAGATCAATCTCAATTAGCATATCAGGTCCAGTGCCCAGCAAACCACTCACGCCTACTGTAGTGCGTGGAGGGGGATTCTCCGGAAAGTATTCTTTCCAAACCTCATCAAAGGCATTGAAATCATTAAGATTTGTAAGAAATATTTGCGCCTTCACCACGTTAGCCAACGAGGAGTTTGCTGCTTCAAATGTTTTTTTTAGATTATCAAGAATATAACGTGTTTGCAGCTTGATATTTGAGCCATAGTATGGAAAATTTGGATCCACTTTTGCCACAGAAGGGATTCCCGTTTCAAAGTCGGAAGCTAGTTGGCCAGCGGCAAAAACGAGATTTTCAACTCTGTAGGCTTCCGTGTAATTCGCTAGCGGTTGTGGTGCACTAGACTTAATTACATCATGGCTAACTGCGTTAGTATGTCCAATCAAATCAATTTCAACTAGTTGCTCAGATCCTGCACCAAGTAATAGAGGTATTTCTAATGTTGTTCGAGCAGGTGGATTCGTGGGGAAGAATTCACGCCAGACCTCATCGAAAGCATTGAAATCTTTTAAATCAGTTAGAAACACTTGCGCCTTGACGACATTTTCCAAAGATGAATCGGCTGCCGCGAACGTGGTTTTTAGGTTTTCCAATATATAGCGAGTTTGTTGTTTTATATCAGAGCCATAAAATGGGAATGCCTTATTAATTTTTGCTTCTTGTGGCACGCCTGATACGAAATCAGAAGCCAACTGACCAGCAGCAAACACTAAATTCCCAACCTTGAATGCCTCTGTATAATTTGCTAAAGGTTGTGGTGCATCTGAGATAATTGCTTCCATTGCTGAATGTCCTCCTTAAGTTTTAAAAAACCAAATCGTCTTAATAGAGTTGGTTTGCTTGTTCATTATACTGGATAAAAAATCTAATGAAAACACGTGAACCAGGGTATCCTTTTTTGCTGCTACGGATTCATCAGGACAGCAATGATCCGTTACCGAGATTTTTACCTTTGCCGGTCTCGCCAAAATCGGCAGTAAGCATGATAAAACATAGTACCCCATTGTTTTCGCCAACATCGGAGACCATCTTTTCCTTCATGCATCAAACACATATTACAGGAAACACAATCGACAAGACCTGTTCGACCGCCAATAAGTTGTTTAGGCAGATCTGGTTCTCGGATGAAAGGGCGAGCCATGGCAATGAAGTCAGTGTCACCAGACGATACAAGATCATTCATGGTTTCTGTGGTCCGTATTCCGCCTACTAAAATCACGGGTATTTGAGTACACTGCTTGACTGAGCGAGCAAATCCTCGATAGTAAGCTTCTGGACTACCCTGAGAGAACACTCTATGAAATAGTGCATCTTGAAAAGCTCTTTTTGGGTTCACAGCGACGTAAGGTCGAATGTTTTGTAAGTACGAGCTCATGACACCGTAGGATACTTCCACGCCATCCAAGCCAATGGCCTCTAATTTTTTAATTCGATCAAGACTTTCAACTTCTTCCAATCCATCTGCTATTGTATCGGTAATGCCAATTCTCGCTGTAATTGGAAAATTATCTCCGACTTCTTGGCGAATTCGTTGGTATACCGATAAGAGAAGTTTGTCTCGTCTTTCGCGATCACCGCCCCAATCATCATCGCGGCGGTTTGCATGTGGGGAATTGAATTCACTCAAAAGATAGCCATTTCCGCTATGTATATGTATTCCGTCAAACCCCGATTGTTGTGCACGTTTTGCAGCTTTACCAAATCCATCAATTGTTAAATTTATGTCATCTATCGACATCATTTTCGGCATTCTTTCAAAAATTGCATTCGGAATTACCGATGGAGCTATTGGTTGAATGTTGGGCATCATGCATTGGCTTCCGGCATGGCTTAATTCAGCAAAGATTGTGCCACCATGTTTGTGAACAGCATCTGTTAGAGATGAAAGTCCGGGCAAATTATTATCACTGTGTATGCCTACTTGTTTTGGAAGATATTGCCCATGCTGGTTTATGTACATATGGCCGGAAATTAGTAGGCCAGCTTTACCTTTAGCAAGTGATGTATAGAAATCAATCAGCGAGGGTGAGATGCTTCCATCGTCGTTAGCCATCGTTTCCGAGGTTGCCGCACGAATTAATCGGTTTGAAATCGTTAGATTTCCGATTTTTCCAGGTCTAAGATACAGTCGATCGGTATGAGCAGCTTCTACGCGATTTATTCTCATAGTGGAAATCTATTAATCGAGGATAATTGCATGGCGATTCTACAGGCCGCCTTTTCTTTTATTGCTGGGCGGTTCCTCCAGAACCAATATAACAATCTATGACGGCGGGATCTGCGACAACAGCATTTGGTTCGCCTTTTGATATTAATTTTCCATCTGCCATGGCATAGACATAATCACATATGCTGCAAATAAAGCCTACATTGTGATCAACAATTAAACACGTAACGCCGTTATCACGAACCGCTCTAATTTGTTTTTCCAGCTCTTCAAGTAGAGCTACATTAACTCCAGCAGCTGGCTCATCTAAGAGCAGTATCTTTGGCCCAGATTGAACTGCTCTGATAAATTCCAACAGTTTTAGATCAGGTGCGCTCAAGTCTTGAAGCCAGGTATCATGCTGATCGCCTAATTGGATTGATTCTAGATTCCTTGCAATATCTGCTTTTATATCTTCTGGTATTTTCCTATTAACTCCAAAAGGAGAGATGCTACGACGGAAGTGATGCTTAGTTTGTTTGTCAAAAACAAGCATGTTCTCGAATACTGTCATCCTAGGGAAGCCAATTGGGGTTTGAAATGTCCGAACAAGGCCCCTTTGTGCTATTTCGTGGGATTTCAGAGACGTGATTTGCTCGCCTTCTAGATTCACTTGACCACTATCTGCAGCGAGGAAGCCACTAATAATATTAAATAGAGTTGTTTTGCCTGCACCGTTTGTGCCTATCAAGCCAACTATTGCGCCTTTGTTGACCTCAATGGAAACATCGTTTACGGCTCGTACACCCCCGAATGCTTTCGAAATATTTTCTACAGTTAGCAGAGCAGCCATAGTCTATCGTCCTAATTCGTCAGTGATTTGGTTTTTAAGGGTCGTTCACCAATCAGCCCTTGAGGCCGAATTCGTAAAATTAAAATAAGAATTAGACCTACCAAGGCAACACGCAAGGATGTAAATGTTGTTGCAGCTTCGCCGTAAACTGGTAGAAAGCGCAAACCCTCTTGGATTAGGATAAAAATAAAGCCACCAAGATATGCTCCCCATGTATTGCCAAGCCCTCCAATAATTAGAGCAGTCCAAACAAAGAAAGTGACATCTGGGGTGAACATTGATGGAACTATTATTGTCGTGTACCAGGTGTAAAAAGCTCCAGAAAGCCCGCAAAAGAAAGCAGCAAAACTATATGATGTGATATGGGATGTAAATGGATTGATTCCTGCTGTTTTAGCGAGATCTTCGTTGTCTCTGAGAGCTTTAAGTGATCGCCCAAAAGATGATGTTGTTAATTGTCGGACTAGCCAAAGAGTGAGCAGTGATATAACAATCAAAAGCAGGAATAGAAAAAAACTAGCAAATGTAGGGCTCAAATCTCCATTTCGAAACGGTGGTGGAATATTGTACATCCCGGCGACACCATTTGTTAGCCAAAGTTCGTTTGAGTAGATTTGCCTTAGCACTTCTGAGAGTGCGAGAGTTGTAATTAAAAAATATTCTCTTTTTAATCGAAGTGCGGGCAAGCCTACGAGAAGGGCTAATACCCAAGCCAATAACCCGGCAACAATTACTCCAAACCAAATTGGCAAGTTGAGGCCTAATATATAATCTTGATAAGTGGCCGCTTCTGGAGCGGTTAGTAAAACATATGTATATGCGCCAATGCCAAAGAAAGACACCAGACCCAGATCCCAGAGTCCATCGATACCGGCTGAGAAGTTCAATGCTAAACAGAGAATCGCATAAATAGCGCCTACGGTTAGGATATTCATGAGGAATAGAAGTGATCCTTCCATTTTTTATGACTCCTTTTTTCTATAGTTGAGCATCACAGAATCCCAAATACTTTTGAGCCCTTCCGGTCGTATTAGCATTACAATCACAATAAGACCGAATGCTATGGCAGATCGATAATTTGCGGGCAGCACAAGGATGCCAATCTCCATGGCAATTCCGACTATAAACGCTGCAGCCATTACCCCATAAATACTCCCTATTCCGCCAAAAACGGTCGCAGCCAGAATAATCGGAAGCATTGACCATCCCATGCCGAGATGAACTGATCCGATTAGGCCTGTGAACACGCCTGCAACTCCAGCTAGTGCAGAAGCTAAAAACCAAACTTGGAGGGATGTTTTTCTTGGATTGTATCCTCGGAGTTTAGCCAGATCTTGATTATCTGAAACTGCCCTAATAGATTTACCCATCAAAGTATAGTTGAAAAATGCATGCACCAAAAACGCCGCCACAATGCCGAAAATAATGACCATGATTTCGTAGGGCGTAGCGATAGGATACCCCGAAATCGAAAATGCTTTGACCGGAGGCAGATCAAATGCTTGGACACCTTTACCTGCAATAGCTCCAGTTATTCCATTTATCAAATAAGAGACACCGACTGAAGTGAATAGACAAACCAATATCCCTTTACTCTTTATGGGCGAGATAAACACTACAAAGATCAGCATACCTACCAAACCGCATAAGATCGCAGCGAGAATACCCACAAGGACAATTGGAAGGCCCATTTTATTTCCCAAAAGACCAAAGTAAGCGCCTAGCATTAACATTTGCCCATGACCAACATTGATGAATCCTTCTGTTTTCAGAATCATGGAAAATCCAAGGGCCGCAAATAATATGATACTGCCCGATATCGTTCCAAAAACGATTATGTCTAGCATCTTATTCCCCTAGAAATCATAAATCCGTGTTTGGAGAAATCGATAACTTCTGTATTTCTGTTGTTAATGTTTATTTTCAATGCTAAGTGTCCATTCTTATCGATCGATTTCCAGCTACATTGTTGAGCTGAGCATTTTCATGAGATCCCCATAAAAATCTCATTGAAATCAGGAGAGTTAATTAATTCACTTGGATCTGTTTCCGATTGAACGGCACCGGCTTGAATAATAAATGTGGTATCGGATACAGCCAAAACTTGTAATGGATTTTCTTCTACCACCCACAGAATACTTGTTCCATCTTTATTAATTGTCACAATACTGTTGATTACTTCCTCTGTAAGTTGTGGTGAGAGACCAGTGACCGGTTCATCCAAGATCAATAAATCGGGTTCACCAAGCAATGCGCTTCCAATGGCAAGCATCTGGCGCTCACCACCGCTTAGTGTTTTTCCTTGTTGTTTTGAGCGCTCTTCTAAACGGGGAAATTTTTCATAGATGCTTAAAATTTTCTTTTTTGTTGTGTCAGCGGAAGCTGATCGGATGCTTAATTCGAGATTTTCATGCACAGATAGGTTGGGAAAAATATTTGATGTCTGAGGAACAAAACCGATCCCTTTATCAATTATTTTATGTGTCTCCATACTAGTGATATCAGTTTCGCCGAAAGATATTGTGCCTGACATTATGGTCACTAGATTTACAATACTTTTAATAAGCGTGGTCTTTCCAGCTCCGTTCGGTCCCACTACTGTGGTAATCGATGAGGGTTTAACCTGAAGAGAAACGCCATTTAGAATCGGCAGCTTTCCATAGCCGGATGTAAGATCGCTGATTGTTATTCCGTGAGTCATAGGGTGCTGGTTTGTAAGTATTGCTATTTGTTTTTGACCGACATAAACAACTATATTAAATCAAGAGACGAAGCGGTGGCCATCACGAATGATCGCCACCGCTTTTTTACCATTTAAACAAAATAGTGTAACGAGAGTCTCAACTTAAGCCTTAATTTGCTGGAAAGGAGGTAGCGTCCACTATCTGGTCTACACTCCATATTCCATTTTTGACACTTAAGACTTTAACTGCCGGGGCGCCTGCATCACCATTAGCGTTGAAATCAACACTACCTGAAGGCCCTTCGTAGTTAATATCCTTCCCGTCAGCCAGCGCAGCCACTCCCTCTGCAAAGCTTGTTACTCGCACTCCGGGTGGATTGGCCACCATTGCTAAATTAGAGTCGATAGCTTCGCCTGTGGTATCTCCGCCAGCAATCATTGCTAACGCCGTTACCATGAACGCATCGTAAGTTTCCGCCTGATACCAGCCACCTTGCGGTGCCTCTCCATGCATAGCAGAGTAGGCATCAGAGAAAACACCCCATGTATCGGTGGTTTCGTCCTGGCCGGGGGTCCAGCTGGTAATTCCCTCTGCTGCTTCATTACCAACGCCCGCAACGAAGTCTTCAGTCAACAATTCTTGAGCAACCCACATATTAAAGTCATAACCGCGCTGATAAATCTGCTTTACGACATTAATTCCGGTTACTTGTGCTGCAGCCAAGAATACTACGTCAGCTTCAACGCTGGCCGCATCTTTAATTTCACTTAGGTAGGTTGCCTGTCCTGGCGTAAGAACCACCTTCTTAACAATCGTTCCGCCAAATCGCTCAAACGCTTTTCCAAATGAATTAGCTGCACTTTGGGTGCCTTCTAAATTCTCTACGATCTGGACGACTGTTTTATAACCTAACACGTCCCGCATCACTTTAGCTGCTCCGATACCTAAGAATGAATCTGATGCATTTGTTCGCCAGATATATTTTCCTGTTCCACCATTGTCGTTAATGGCCTCTGTACCTGCCGACGAGGTTATGACTGGAACTTTGTTATCTAAGGCCATATCTTGGAGTGCAACTATTATGTCTGACTCTGGACCGATGATGACAGGCACTTTGTCTATATTGATTAATTTCTGTGCTGCTCGGACACCGGGCCCGACTTTACTTTCATTATCTTCTTTGATAACGGTAAGGGTGTGGCCTAATATTCCTCCAGCGGCATTGATTTCAGCAACTGCAAGTTTTGTCGTATCCTCGAGCGGAGGTGACCACGCTGCATAGTCTCCTGTAAATCCTAGCATAAAACCGAACTTTACCTCGCCTGCGGAAACTGCCGACGCACTCATCATCCCGGCTACCGAGATCGCAGCTACCATTGTTTTAAAATTCAAACGCTTTAGATCCTTCATTCATTCCTCCTTCGTTAAAATCTGTTTTTTTGAATTCTCAAAACAGCGCTCGTTTGCGTTGTTTTGCGCTGTCACTAGGTTAATATTGCCGACCTAAGCAAAACATGTCAAATTAATTTTACCAGCCAAAAAATATTTCTCTCCAAATTAATGAGATTCATGGATATAGCGACTAATATAGTGGGCTTACGGTATTGTGAGAGATGGAAACACCGAATATTGGGGAAATTTTTAGTTATTCAAAACCAAGCATAATATTGATTGTTATATCAATTCTAGCGTTTAAATCCGTTAAGATACTTAAAGAATCAGAGCATCAAAGGGTCAGGCGTTTAAGTTGTAGACTTGATTTTTTAAGTAAGAATAATAAAGAGGAGAAAGCAGTTATGTCAGAAATCGACTTATTGAGGCGCGATAGCTCACATCTTATACATCCTTTGCATGCTCCATCCGCGCACCTCAGTGGTAAAGTATGGGATAGTGGTGAGGGTGCTTTTCTTCGAGATGTTGATGGGAATCGCTTTATTGATGGTTTATCTGGATTGTGGAATAACACCGCTGGAAACGGTAGGGTAGAGTTAGCAGAGGCCGCATCGACACAGATGAGAAAGATGGGCTACGCATCAGGTTATATCGGTAGCACTAATCTTCCTGCGATTGAGCTTGCGGAGCGTTTGGCCGCAATAGCTTATTCAAATATTAATCATTTCTATTTCACTTCTGGTGGCGGAGAATCAACCGATAGCAATATCAAACTTGCTAGATATTATTGGAAGTTGAAAGGAAAGCCAAAAAAAACAAAAATCATTTCTAGGATCTGGGGTTATCATGGGACCACTTTGGCCGCAATGTGCGCAACCGGAATCTCTACTTTTTGGCCAATGTTTGAACCGCGAATTCCAGGGTTTAGTCATATTCCAAGTCCCTACCCTTACCGATATCAGTCCGATGATGAATGCAAGAGTCAAGGCGTTGCTGCGGCTGAAGAACTGGAGAAACAAATACTAGCAGAAGGGCCAGAGACTGTAGCGATGTTTTTGGCTGAACCGATTCAGGGTGCAGGCGGAGTTATTGTGCCTCAGGATGATTATTTCCCTCGGATCAGGGAGATCTGTGATGAATATGAGGTGTTACTGGTCTCTGATGAAGTAATCACTGGGTTTGGGCGTACCGGAAAAATGTTCGGACTAGAGCATTGGAATGTGCAACCAGATTTAATGCAATTTGCAAAGGCCATAACATCTGGTTATTTCCCTCTAGGTGGAATTGGTTTAAGTGATGAGGTTGCATCGGTCATGAATGATAGTAAATCACCGTGGATGCACGCTTACACTTATAGCGCGCATCCAGTGGGATGTGCTGTGGCTTTATCAATGCTGGATATAATTGAGAAGGAAGATTTTGTCGGTCAAGCAGAGAAAAAGGGGAGTCGACTGTTGAATAAACTTAGAGATGCTATGCATGATCACAACCACGTTGGAGATATTAGGGGATTGGGCATGATGTGTGCTGTGGAGTATGTTGAGGATCGAAAAACCAAGAAAGCTTTTGATGTCAGTGAAAATATCGGAGCACAAATTAATAATCGTGCCATAGAGCGGGGCTTATTCAGTCGTGTTAGAGGGGATAACTACTTCGTCGCACCACCCATAGTAACTTCGGAGGCCACAATAGATGATATAGTTGATATCCTCGCAGCATCGACAAAAGATATCCTAGGGTGAGACTAAAGTTGTGCTGGTTTGAGCAGAGAAATCAAGTTTATGGCCGCTTCGAGGTTTTATTATGCAACGATAGGTGGCATTGTTAGGACATAAATATGTAAGGAGAATCTTCAATGCGATCTCACGCGAGAGTTGTGGTTATCGGGGGAGGTGTGGTTGGCTGCGCGGTCCTCTACCATTTGACTAAGTTGGGTTGGGCGGATGTCGTGCTGTTAGAACGGTCAGAGTTGACATCCGGCTCGACATGGCATGCAGCTGGTGGCTTCCATACATTAAATGCGGACACAAATATGGCGGCTTTGCAAGGCTACACGATTGACCTTTATCGAGAACTTGAGGAATTATCTGGCCAATCCTGTGGGCTTCATTCCGTGGGTGGCCTAACGTTAGCAACCACACAAGATCGGTTAGATTTTTTGAAGGCAGAGCGAGCGAAGCATCGCTATATGGGATTAAATACTGAGATAGTAGGTCCTGAAGATATTAAAAATTTAGCGCCCATCGTTAACATAGATGGTGTAGTGGGCGCACTTTATGATCCACTTGATGGTCATCTCGATCCTTCAGGCACAACTCATGCATATGCGAAGGCAGCTACATTTAACGGCGCCGAGATTATCGTTCGAAATCCGGTTTTAGAAACCAATCAAACATTGAACGGTGAATGGGAAGTTGTTACTCAAGCCGGCACAATCCACGCAGAACATGTTGTAAATGCCGCTGGTCTGTGGGCTCGCGAAGTTGGAGCGATGGCCGATGTCTATCTTCCATTGCATCCAATGGAACACCAGTATTTAGTTACCGAAGAAACTGAAGCTGTTTTTGGAAGAA
Source organism: uncultured Acidiferrobacteraceae bacterium (assembly GCA_964343365.1). Classification (GTDB taxonomy): domain Bacteria; phylum Pseudomonadota; class Gammaproteobacteria; order Arenicellales; family UBA868; genus CAJXWH01. The sequence goes on along the minus strand of CAYFJI010000040.1, from coordinate 3,073 downwards.
ATGTTGAATTACCTCACGTCATTGATCCAGCAGGTGAAAATTATTTACGTCAGGAAGGCCGAGGGCTTGTTATTGGTTTTTACGAGCAAGATTGTGAGCCGTGGGCGATTAACGGGACGTCAACAAATTTCGGGCATGAACTCTTGCCTAATAATCTTGATAGAATCGGAAGTTCGATGGATGCTGCATTTAATCGATATCCGGTGCTTGAGAAAGTAGGTATTAAAAAAATCATAAATGGTCCATTCACATTTGCACCGGATGGAAATCCGCTTGTCGGTCCTGTGCCGAATCTTCATAATTATTGGACGGCTTGCGCTGTAATGGCGGGATTTAGTCAAGGTGGAGGTGTAGGATTGGTGCTCGCTGAGTGGATGATTAATGGCGAACCGTCAAGAGATATTTTTGCCATGGATGTAGCACGTTTTGGTGAGTGGATCACTTCAGACTACACTCTTAAAAAGGTTCGCGAGAATTACCAACGTCGCTTTTCAATTAGTTATCCGAACGAGGAGCTTCCAGCGGCAAGAGAACTGAATGTCACGCCGGCCTACGATATTTGGAAAACTAAGCGTGCTGTTTTTGGTGTCGATTATGGTATGGAGGCAGTGAATTATTTTGCTCCCAAAGGGGCAGCATTGGAAGAGGTCCCGAGTTTTCGTCGTTCAAATGCACATGCGGCTATCGGGGAAGAATGCCGAGCCGTTCGTAGTGGTGTTGGCATTAATGAAATACATAATTTCGCTAAATATCAGGTTGCTGGCCCTAACGCACGTGATTGGCTAAATTATGTAATGGCTGGCCGAATACCAGAATCAGGACATATCGCCTTAAATCCAATGTTAAGCCCAAATGGCAAGTTAATTGGCGATTTTACGGTGTCGTGTCTATCGTCGAATAACTTTATTCTTGTTGCATCATTCAATGCACAGGCTTATCATCTTCGGTGGTTCGCGAAGCAATTTCCTGAGTCAGGGGTATATCTAAAAAATCTTTCATATAAGCGTGTTGGTTTTCAAATTGCTGGACCAGAATCGCGTAGTTTATTAGAAAAAATTGTGACCAAAGATGTGTCAAATCTAGCTTTTCCTTTCATGACGGTAAGCACTTTCAACATTGGTAATTTTAAGGCGATAATACAACGACTTTCATATACTGGGGATTTGGGGTATGAGATCTATGTTGACCGAACGGATCAGACTGCTTTGTTTGAGATATTGGCAGAAGCAGGGGCTGATATGTTTCTTAAGCCTTTTGGTATGCGTGCGATAATGAGTTTAAGGTTAGAAAAATCGTTTGGTGCATGGATGAAAGAATATAAGCCTGATTACATGCCAGGGGAAGTTAGACTTGATCGGTTTGTTGCCTACGGAAAGCACAAATTTATTGGAAAATCTGCAGTATTAAAAGAAAAAGAAATCGGCTCCAAAAGAAAATTATGTACTTTTGTTGTCGATGCGGAAGATGCAGATGTTCATGGAGATGAGCCTATATGGGTAGATGGTACTGTAGTCGGATTTACGACGTCGGGTGGTTTTTCCCATCATTTACGACAGTCTATAGCGCTAGGATTTTTACCCATTTCCCTTATTTCTCAGAACAGAGAAGTTGAAATAGAAATTCTTGGAGATCGACGAAAGGCGTTAGTTTGTAAAGAATCATTATTCGACCCCCACGGGATTCGTATGAAAGCATAATAAATTAGATCGGTTATAGTTAAAGTAAAAATTTTTTGTCAGGTTTCGTATCGTAGATGATTCTGGAACAGATATAAATTACAAATTTTTTGGCAATTTAGTAAATTTTTTTGTTTGGCCTTTAAATCGCCAACATTTGAGATGTTTTTTTAGGTAAAGTTAACACAATGCGTTTTCCTGATCTCGTACGCTTTTAAAGATAACTTCCAAGCGGCAAATAAAGACAAATCAGTATCTAAGGAGTGTGTTTAGGAATCTTTGAGAGGGTGAAACTTTAAGGAATGAAGAACGCTACTATGATGAATAATTAATGGAGATATGGGGATAAACAATTGACTTCTTATTTGATCGGCGTGGATATTGGCGGCACATTTACCGATTGTGTGATTATCGATGAACAGGGGCGAGTTACCACTGCCAAAGCACCATCAACGCCTGCAGATTTCTCAAGAGGTATGATCGATGCAGTCAGGAGAGGATCAGATAGTCTTGGCCTTAACTTAGAGGATGTGTGTCGTAATACCAAGTTACTCACTCATGGGACTACTGTGGGTACAAACGCTGTGATTCAAAAAAAGGGAGCTAAGGTTGGCCTCATTACAACAAAAGGTCATAATGATGTCATTCACATTATGCGTGGTTCGCGGGGGCTAAGTGGTCGAGATCTGCAAAAAGTAGTGCATTTTCCAGAGAGCTCAAAACCTAAACCTCTAATTCCAAAAAGATTAATCGAAGGGGTTTCTGAGAGAATCGACTGTTTTGGAAAGGTAGTAGTGGATTTAAATCAGGATGAAGCAGAATTAGCCATAGGTCGCTTGTTAGAGCAAGGTGTTGATGCAATTGCCGTTTGTTTCTTGTGGTCATTCAAAAATCCTTGTCATGAGCAAACAATGCGCGAGTTAATTCAGGCTAAATCTCCCAACATATTCGTGACCCTTTCCTCTGAATTGGTTCCCAAATGGGGTGAGTATGAGAGAACCACGGCTGTTGCATTGAATGCCTACGTTGGGCCTGTCACGTCTGCATATCTAAAAAAGCTAGATATTGAGTTCAAGACCCTTGGTTATCAGAATCCAATGCAAATTACCCAATGTGGCGGAGGCACCACGTCAGTGAAAAGAGCTATGGAGGCACCTCTTCTGACTCTTGATTCGGGACCCGTGTCGGGCGTTACGGGTTCTAAGTACCTTAGTGATCTCACTGGATATAAAAACGTAATCACCACCGACATGGGAGGAACATCTTTTGATGTCGGCCTTATTTGGGATGGCGAACCAGCCTTTACATATGTAAGTAACGTAAATCAATACGAGTACTTCCTGCCGAAGGTTGATATTCAAGCAGTAGGTAATGGTGGTGGAAGTTTAGTGCGTGTA
>CAYFJI010000039.1:0-17269 GCA_964343365.1 uncultured Acidiferrobacteraceae bacterium | reverse complement strand
AAATTTGCGCGTCATACATGGGGACAAAAGTAAGAGCAAGTCTGGGCAGACCTCGGATGCCTATCTGGACAATGCTCGCTCCTCTGTGATTTTCGGCCACACCCATCGGCGAGAGAGGGCCTGTAAGACCCTATACCATCAATCGGGAGCCAAGATCTACGAGAGCGCCTGTCCCGGCATGATGGGCAACCCCAACCGCGTTCCGGCGCGAGGGGTAGAGCATGACTGGCAACAGGGGATAGCGATAGTGGACTACCAGGAGGGAGATGGCGGATTCGACATACAGTTCGCCAACATCCACAACAACAAAGAGACGATCTTCCTCGGCACAGAGTTTGTGGGGGAGGATTATACGGAGGAATTAAAAGCGTTCACAAAGTGGGAGTCCTTCTGATGAATCATTTCGTCAGGACGGAGAAAGCGGACAATCAGCTACGCAAACTCGCCAGAGGATATGCCTACCAGACCTACCGAATACATGCGGTAAAGGTTATAGATCGGAAGACCTTTAAAGAAGAATACGGTAATAGCGGAGCTACGATACGAGCCGCACACGAACAATGGGAAGACCTGGTCAAAGCCTATATCAATAGACGAGCACGAAATCTCGGACTATGGATAGGCGGTATAGTAGGTCAGTTAGTAGAAGAACCAAATGAGGACAAGTCGATAGAAGTCATGATATGGGAAGTGAAAGACACGCAGTTCGTCTTTTCTATTTGGGCGCATCTTAAAGGGCCGGTGCCGGAGAGTGAGAGGGTAGAGCGCACGATGCCACTATTTGGATTTTGGCCATGGGAGATCCAATCGGCAGGGAAAAGCACTATCCCCGAGATTGTCGATGCCTCTGTGTTGACCTTAAAAGAACAGGGCGTGATAAGGAGTCTGGCTCATGCCTGATACATATATGGTCTATCTATGGGAGGATGATGGGCTTGAGCCTATGGTATTGGCGTTTTGTCCCGATCAGGGGGTATTCGCCAGAGGGGAATCGATAGATGACGCGGTGCGGACGATGAAGCAGAAGGTAGCGGAAAGCGTAGCAGAATATGGCGATCAAGGGGAGCCGGGGGTGATAATCGAAGAGATAGGAGTAGATATAGACGAATGATTGTCAAAATCCCATTAGAATACTTTCCTGCCTTTTATGAAGAGCCAGAGCGAGCAACGCTTGAACTGCTCTCTATACCGTCAGGGTCGATCAACCCATTCTTCCGCAACCATGAGAAGATCGCGCAGGCATTTGAGAAGGGAAAGAATAGAAGCAACCCACTGGACGAACTGACGTATCAGTTTTCTCCCTCCTTCGTAGCGGAAGAGACCCGGCCTCGCTACATGCATATCGACCTTGCGATAAATGGAGATTATGTGGGTATCGCCATGTGTCATGCCTACGACTTTGAGACACGCACCATGCGTATGCCAGGCGATCTGGAAGCCCGTGAAGTGTCCATGCCCAAGATGCGGTTTGACTTCGTAGGTCGCCTCGCTCCGCGTTTGGAGTTTGGTGAGATCGCCATGAACTACAATGCCATCGAGGCCATGATAGATGAACTGGCGCACACCAGAGGATTCAACCTCCATGAGGGACTGATAACATTTGACCGCTTTCAGTCGCATCAGCTTATGCAGTCGATACGCGGGATGAACATTCCCTGCGGGTTGCTATCGATAGACCATACGACCTCCAAGGTGCTGATAGACTACAAGAAAGATGGCTTGGTGCGGAAAGAGGGCATACCGCGAGAGCCGGCAGCGGCGATGGTTTCTCTGAGAGACGCCTTCTATCGGGAGGCTCTCGACATACCAGAGATCACGCCCTTCGACGATCATCGCAACTGGCTTGAAAAAGAACTGGATGAATGCCAGTGGGATGGAACTAAGCAGAAAGCACTGAAAATGGAAGGCGGCACAGACGATATGCTACAGGCCGTAGCAGGCGCCGTCTTCAACTGTAATAATAACGCCGATCCAGAAATGGAAGTGCCGCTACTGGATCAGGATGACCAGATGTCGGAGGAGTCGTATTACAACGCCATTGGCAGGGAAGATGTTACGGGGTTCGACCTTGACCTAAACGCAGACGGGTATGTCGAAGACGGCACTTCGTTATATGACGAGCGCCATGTCGGATATCTGCAAACCATATAAGGATGTAACGATGGACGATACGACAACGCAGGATCAACCCCAAGCCGATACTCTAGCCGACCAGATAAATCAGCTGGCTGTAGGGCATGTAGCAGCGCTTGAGGACAAACTACGTGGTGAACTGCAAAAAGAGCAGGAAGAGCAGATATCTCGCGCTGTAGATGATGCCCTGGCATTTCATGCGCCTCAGATGTTTGGAAAAGACAACGACAACCAGAGCGGCTTCATGCCCCTCGATGGCGACCATTCTCTGGCATCCAAGGCTCAGTTCTTAATGAGTGAGCACTGGTCGCCCGTCCCTGTAGGGGCCGATAAGAACATCACTCAGGAGAATGTGGAACGCGCCATCGTTGAATTCCTCTCCGGTGCGCCTCTCTCGCGACAGTTGATCGGGTCAGATGAGGAGTCCTCCGTTCTCATAGGCGTCATGGAAAGCTGTGAGCAGAAGTATAAGCTCGACCCACACGCTCGCTCAATCATCGACAATATGACGAATTACACCATTGGAACAGGTGTCGAATTCGGTTGCACGGTAGACGAGATCGATGACGAGCTCAAGACGTTTGCAATGCGGAACAACCTCCGCAAGCGCGTCAAAGAAGCCGCTCGCCGCAAATATAAGATGGGCGAGCATTACTTCTTCTACTACATCGACAAGTCGAATGGCGACATATATATCCGAGATCGCACGAAAGCCCATGAGATCAAAGCTATACATACCCATCCTGACGATGCCGAGACGCGCCTGGCCTATGGTCGAGGTGCGGCGGTAGTAGATCCCCGCACTAAACGTCACGGCAACGAGCCGAAGCTACAGTATTTCGCGGACATCAACTACTGGGAGCAACGACAGAAGCCAGGAGGCGAAATCGCTCGGGGCGTTGGACGCCTCTCACGTGAAAAACTGGTGCAGATGGTAAAGATCGGTGATGCCAGTGAAGTGCGTGGGACGCCCATACTCTATCCTGCGCTACGTTATCTGCGCTACTACGAGGACTTCATACTGGATCGAATCGTCCTCAACCACGAAAGAAGCAAAGTGGTCTGGGTGCGTAAGGTGTCCGGTAATCGCAATATGCCTGGAGGACGAGCTCAACGCGGGCCCGTAGGCGGTCAGATCCTCACTGAGACGCCGCAACTGGAATGGCGCGTTGTGAATCCTGAGATCCACGGCGACGATGCAATGCCGGATGGGCGTTTAATTCGTATGGCTATAGCGTCTTCTGTCAACGTTCCGGAACATGTCCTCTTTCAAGATCCCTCTAATCAGGTCTACGCTTCGATACGACAGCAGGACACGCCGTTCTCCTACCATATACGGAGCCATCAGCAAGATTGGATAGACGATATGCGGATCATGTTCCGCACCGTCATACGTGAGAAGGTTGCAGCAGGAGAGCTTTCGCCGACATCTGAGGTAGAGGTCTTCACCACCGAATCCACAGACAAGCTCTATGGCGAAGTCGCGCCAATGATCCAAGAGAATGCGAAGCGATCTGAGATATGGAGAACGATAGAAACTATCGCCGACGAATCGCCTACTAAGACGATGACGATAGATTCAGTGGAAGTGCCACTGGACGTATCGCTACCTGATGTCGTGCAGGAAGATGGCCTCAAGATGGCGCAGACATCTGAGGTATTAGATAGGATAGGCATCCTAAGCAAGACCGAATTAAGTGCCCGTCATGGATATAATTATAAAAGGACAGCGCTACTGAAGTCGGTTGAGGGCGACTGGGTGCAAGACGATGAGGAAACACCCGAAGGGGATGGAAACAGGGGACGTTCGACGTTCGGCAAGAATGGATCGAATGAGAACGAACCTGACAAGCCAAAAGAAGATTAACACAAAGAGGGGAGGGGCGGATGAGCGAAAAAATCAACCCAATGGCGAAAGTCGAGCCAGAAGAGAGTGAGGCCGAAGAAGGTGAAGTAAAAGGCCTCGCCCTCGTATATCAAGATGGCAACTGGTCGATCATGCCTATTGATGACCATGAAGCGCTGACAGAAGAAGAACTATATAGCTTCTGCTGGCAATTCGTAGGATCTTTCTTATCAAAGCCGAAGTAGCCCAATATGGCTTTGATATCCGCAATGCCGCTACGGCGAAAGTCCTGACGCGAAACGAAGAATTCTACTATTTCGCCAGGATACGCCAGCTGGAGCGGTTTATTGAGGATGAACAACGGAAAGAATGGGTCAAGGAGCGGGATGAACTTGTCGAGCTCGTAATACGTAGCAACATACGCTTTGTCGTAAAAGTTGCCCACAGTTACAGGCGGCGAGATGGCATCCCGCTCGATGACCTTATTGCTATCGGCATGGTCGGACTGCTCAATGCCATTGAGTTTTTTGACCATTCTACAGGCAATAAGTTTATAACCTTTGCCATATGGCACATTCGCAACTGCTTAAGCAAAGAGTTGATAAACTCCCTGGACACAACTTCCCATTTCTGGTCGAAAACGAGCAAGGTGGACAGGCTCATAGAGGAACGCGGCCTGTCGCGTCTACAGATCGACTCGCTCACCAAGATAATGGAAGATGAGGACATAGGAGAAGATGAGATCGAATCCTATTTCTTCGTCTACGGCAACAGGCCATCACTGGACGATCCCATCCTCTTCGATGGGGCCGCTTATAGTGCTCGGACATTGGCGGATGTAGTGCCCGATCCTAACATCGAGGATGATCAGGAACGGCTACAGAATGAAGAGACGGCGGAGATACTGCGGAAAGCGGTTAGCTCACTGGGCAAGCGAGCCGACTATATCGTATCTGCCCATCATGGACTGAGAGGCTTTCAGCCCATGACGCTTGGTCAGATTGGTCGCGATATAGGATATTCCCGAGAACGGGTGCGGCAGATCTACTTCGGTGCGATACAGAAGCTCAAGGCGATGCCCGAACTGGAAGATCTCCTCGACTAATACGAATCGACAGAGCGTAGCGTAAGGCGCATCATGGCTCGCGCCTGTGGATCAAACGTCATCTGCGTAATGTAGCACTCTTCACTAAACTGCTTGCTCATGGGCAGATTATCTTGATCCTTGACCGTGACGATGTCATGCATCGATATCCACGGGCCTAAAATAGTATCTACGTTGAAGGTGTAACGAGGATTTTTATTTTCTTTAAGTTCCTTTAAGGCACTCCAACGGGCAGTATCAATGCTAAAGAAAGGGTTGCCGCGACGCTGTGATTCATGTATGCCCCATTGAGAAATAGACTTCTGACTTTCAGCTACCTGGGTAGATGAACTATCGTCAACTCTTTTTAATCCCTCCACATTGACGATAATTTTATCGCCACGGGCGAACTGTATAGATTTATAATCACTTTCATCGCAAACCAATTTCACTGCAACATTAGTAGAATAGATGGTGCTCTGATCGCCAATCCATGTGAAGGTATCCAAAATAGGATGCCATAAGCCATATGTGGTATTGAGAGTATTAGAATCTAAGGGATCGCCGAGATAATTGAATGATGATTCATTGTTGTATGGGGCAGCAATTTTAACCTCATTACCAGCTTGTAGTAGATCAGTTGTATTACTTGTCAATACCTGGCTAAGATAAACGGTATCGTATTCGGATATAAGGTATACAGACTCTCCAACCGCGTGACTAATAGCAGGATAGGCACTGTAGCTTCCTCTTGATACCGCTATAGTTTCAGAATCTTTTACGTAATTCACAGTCACATATTCGAAATTATTCCCCGACCCACTGGTAGAACCCATACTGCCAATTAGCAGAACCGTTCCGTTTTTGAACGTGCTATCTTTGCCTACGATATTACCTGCTAAATCCGCATTAACGACAGGTAATTTTAACTCTATTTCATCATCATCCGCCGCAACAGCTGTCTTGATCAATAAATTCTGATTAGTGCTGCTTGCCCCATGGAACATCTGTGCTTGAAGGCCTATATATGAAGTTTTAGACACATCCTCGTCATCGGCGTCTATACCTGTGACTGTGAATGAACTTCCATACAATGGCTCATTGAAAGGTTCTATTGTAGCGTATTTGTTGCCAGCAGTATAATCTGCCAATAAAGTCGTATCTCCTTCACGTTGGCGCACTTGGTAACGAAAGGCGGCAGCGTGAAGAGATTGATCTGACGCTTTTTTTACATACCCACTTCTTACGCAAAATAGCGCAATAGACTTAGCTCCAGTGTCTGTACTAGTTGCATCGATGGTGTGGACTTTTCCATTATCACCATACTTAGAATTCTTTGTCAATTGTATGCGAACGTCAATGTCTCCTTCTTCCAATTTACTAGGAACGCGGCGTATTCGATTTACAATAAAATTCTGGCCTCTTTCTTTATTCACGTTTCCAAGCAACTTACTGCCGTCACTATTTGTGAAGGTGTAGGCTGAGAATAGATGCCTGGGCTTCCTGCGAAAGAAAAAATTGCCGTCAGGAGTGAATCCGTATCGTGTATCCGCGATTTCAGCAAGGTAGCCGATGGCGTCCCACGCTGACATACCTTCAAAGTCAGCCATTGGAACTCGCGTTTTATACATGAACGACCAAGTATTCAACGTAAAACGAGAGTTGGAATCAGCCATTCTGTTGACAGCAGGAACTAAGCCTGAAATCCAGTGCATTACCTTGACTTTTTTCAAGGATATAGCAGGGACAAATTGATAAGGTTCCATGTCGGAAGTATCAACTTGAATATAGTAGGACGTTTCAGTAGTCGAAGGACTATGGTCAGAGTCGGCAAATCCTCCACTGCTGTGATTGAAAGCAAGAATCCGATTATTTTCCGCTTCCCAAAATATTATATCCCAATTAGGAGAAGCATTGGTGCCAAAATTAAATGGTGCCATACCCTGCATACGATTTAAACTTCTAGCTTTCCAGGGCATAGTACTATAATCGGTGATGGTTGAACTTGAGGCAGCCGTCACATCAATGGCATAGATGCGATATGGGTAGGCACCATTCCAGTTTGTTTGATCCGTGCCCAACATATCGTACATGAAAGAGGAAACGTATAAACGAGGGGTAGTGCCGTCTGTGAAATACATCATCTCAAGAGGGATCGGGAGATGATCGCTATTACTCGACGGATTAAACAAGTTAGTCATCGTATACGTCTGAGTACCAGTAAAATCTATTTTGACATACTTAGAATGATGACCCTGATCATGATCAAGGCCCAGCTTTGTCAGTCCCAAATATATCTTGCCATCATCATCTGTAGTAGCACACATGGGCTGATACTCGCGATGACTTTTTAATGGTTCATTGTCATTGTTGCTCAGGAAATATTCGGTAGGTGCCCCGCCATTAGGAGACTGGTTGAGATTTATGACATGATAATCATACCTCCAATAATCCGGCCTCTGACTGGAATTAGTATCATCGAAATGTTCATCCGGATCAGGGACAGTAACCCTGCAAAAAAAGATACCGCCTTTTCCATTACCAGTGCCGGTATCATCATAGTCTGAGCTAAATTCCAACACACCCGGCTGTCCCATACTATACCTGGCGGTATAATAATTACCAGTCCCTGTGTGAGCGGTTGATGTTGTTGTATGGACATAACGGTTAGACAATCTAGCTGTCCGATTTCCCTGCGCTACAGCCATTGCATCACTAGTACCAGACCAACTAGTCAATGTCTCACTAAGACTGCCTGTTGTGAACCAGTAGGGGAAGTAATTGCCACGCATAGATGCCAACGTTTGTTCATACGGTATCGGCAGTGGACTACTTTCCATCTCTCCTTCATCGCCATCACCAGTATCCCATCGACCAATTCTATTAACCATATAATTTGTGCCAGACCCCTTGGCATTCGATTCCATGTAGCAGATGTCGCCCAATTCCACGTTTGCGACAGTGCCCCACACTTCTACCGTAGGCGTTGAGGTCGCCCATTTAAATCGAAATATCTTCATCGATGAGCGAACATCTACATCTAGATCAGATCGATCTGTAAGTGCAGCACCCCAGATCGGATATGCCGAATCATTCGGGTTATACCATACGCGCTTTATCTTATATGTTCCACCTATTTGATCAGCGCTTGTCGTTAATTGGCGATAGGAGTCCGTTGTTAGATTGTATTCGTATAAGTCGCTACCTACGCCTATGTAGGTTCTCACAATCGTATAATTCAATCCGGACTCGTCCGTTGTCCCCTCTGGGACGCGATCAAGCGTTATCGTTGTTCCATTAGTCACGGACAATACCGTGTAATATCCCTCACTGCCATATTCTGAGCCGCCGTCACCGGACGTATACGACTTGCTTATAATGAATGCATCTCCAACTCGGATCTGAGTCCGTAGATCCGAGTTGGAGGTTGTCCATGATGTGGAACTGCCCGTTATAGTCGCGACGCCAGCAGTTATAGCGATTGTGCCAGTGCTATATTCCCAATGACAAAGAGCTTCGGGCACTCTTCCATCATCTCGCCATGTTGGGCCAGAATTGTTGTAGCTAAAATGTCTCTCTGGTGGTCTAGTCCCTGTCGATACACTCCAACCGTTTGACCCACCACTTATAGGTATTGGTATATCATTTATGGCTTCGACATCCCATGTCGTTGGAAGTTGACCCGTCCCAACGTCTAAATAGGTAGTCTTGAGCAGCTTATCAACCAAATAGGAAACCGAGCGATTGCGATGCCACTCAACTCCGTTTTTAACTTTGGACGCTTTCGCTTCTAGTAGGGGAGCACTTAGTGGTGCAAATGTGAGGGTGGCCGTCTTAGATCGTGATTCGGTGACGATGTTTTCTACTAGAAAGATGCCTAGGGTAACTATATTTGGCACCGTCTGACCAGTAAGCATGAAATGAACACGAACAGCGGCCTTGCGTCGATATAGAATCGATTCTTTGCCGCCTGGAGACGCAGTAAAAGAAGCTGTAACGGGTGTTATGGGCGTGAAATCCGTATTCATTGAAGCTTTGAGGCTTCCAGGCATGGGTCGATCCCAGAACCCATCACTGTTTGCCATTGTTACCGATGACAGCTTTTGCTGCATCTGACCCCTGAGACGCTCGGCAGTGTAGGTCATAGAGCCGAGCTTCATGAGCATATTCCGCCCATTCACTTCTGCCCGATCTGTGAGATCTACCCATTTCTGATTATCATCCTGAAGGTAGAATTTCAGATCATAAGAAGTAATATGACCTTCTAAGGCGTCTTTTAATGCTTGAGTAGCCAATTGTCCCTCGTAACGGATTCCACCGGCATCAGTAAGGGTAGTGATGATTGCTTGTTTTGTTGCGAGATCGCCACCAAAGAGACTTTCATCTAAGACTACGACCTTTTTACCTGCCGGCATCTGAATAACATCACTATTCGGGCCGGATGCAGATGAAAGGCCGCTGCCTGTCCCGACATTGGACTCGGCAGTGACGTATGAGCCGAATTCGAAGGTGCCGAATCCCACATTTGAACCAAATTTAGGCACACGAAATTACTATTCTGGATTGACGTTGATCTCACTGGACTTCAGTGTCAGCGAGTGAGCCAATACGGCCTCAATCGAATTGATGTACTCTAATGATACTCGGCGAATCTGCTCATTGTCCAACGAGACTAACTCAAAGAGCCTGGCTACGAGCTCATCGCTTGGAGCCTTGTATTCTCCAGACTGCATAGCGACATCGCAGACACGCAATGCCGCTATGGTAGCCTTGTGGAGGTCGATCAGCTGTTCTCGGGCTACAGCCCAATTTATGTAGTGATCAATTGCAGACTCTTCGTCTGAATCTATCCCATTAAATCCTTGATCCATCGTATCCACATACTCTCCCACTGGACACCGCCGACATATGTCAGAGACATACGCCAAGTGATCCAGCTACCTATAATGATTGGGGGCCACCACAACCACGGCGTATGAACGAACATGATGAAGGCTAGGGGAGAATAGAAAGAGACCCACTTAACGATGTGCCGTTTCCACCAACCCGCATTACGCATCCACGCATCGCGTAGTGCGTCGAAAAATGTCGATGCAAAGATGATTAGTAGTGCAATGAATGGAACGTATTCGGTCATAATTTTTACCTTTGTAAGGGGAGTTCCGCCTTGACTCTTGCCCAGGTCTCCCAACGAACAGCAGTTGGAGGATCAGGGGGAGTCTCTTGACTCTTGCTCGTTGACCACTTTGAAGAAGAAGGCGGAATAGGAGGTGCGCTTTGCGAGAATCCATCATAGAAAAGAGTGTCCTCGACCTCGCTGTACACCCAATACCCTACACCAGGTGTCATGTGACCTTGATCTGCCAAGACATCGTGATATCGGTAGTTGACAGTATCCCATCTCCATATCGAGTTAATCATGTCATGAGAAGACAATAAATTTTGTGGATGTATTTCCTTCTCTAACGGGCTGATAATGTTCCACCCTTCATAGAGTTTGTGCGTTCTCTCGATGGGCTTTGCCCCCTCTTGTATGAGGGGGGCGGTGGTAAAAGATTTCAACCAGAATCCTTCACCCATTATTGCACTGTCTGCAAACGCATATCCATCCTGATTAAAGTAAAACACCCTATTGTCAAGAGCCGCGATCATGATAGCGCCATATCCGCTACTGAGCACACTATCCCCAACCACGGTTGGCGTTAAAGAAAAGCCCAAGAGGTTCCACCCTTCATACATTACCGGTATAATGACCCTAACATCATTATGGTCTGCTATGACAGTTACAGCAGATAAGACGATGAGTAGGATACTCAGAATGAATTTCATCTGCTCGCCTTCAATTCGTCTACTTCGGCCTTAAGTTCCTTTATCGCTTCTACCAACATAGGAATCAACGCATCATACTTTAGCGATTTGACATTATCGGTCTGAACTATATCGGGAAGCACCTTCTCCACATCTTGTGCGATGAAGCCGTATTGCCGCCCTTCGCCCTTGACGGGGACATCGAACTCAAGCTCTTCATTTTCTTTCCAGTTAAATGTCACGCCTTGTAACTGAGTTACATTGTCTAATGCCGTTTCAATATTAGCTATATTGCTCTTAAGCCGACTGTCCGATGATTGATATATGCCAGAGTGATATATTGTACCGGAGACGATAAGGTTATATCCCGGCGATGACGATTCACTTCCGGCATTGATGTGCATCAACGCATAGGCACTACCTTGAGAGGGCTGGTAGCGCTTCATGTAATGGAACTTGTCTATGCCGCCACCAGAATACCAATTCCAATACGCCTTTGCACCGGTATTTCCATGGAACTTGGCATTATAGTTCGTTCCCGAATCGCCAACCTCAAAGTTCCCACTGCTATCGATTTCAAGGCGCGGCGTGCCCGACGAATTGTCAATGTTAAGCGTTGAACAGTTAACATTGAATTGCCCACTATTAGTAGTCCAGTTTCCACTGCTATCAATCTTTAGCCGTTCGGTTCCCGATAGGGTAGTTCCTGTAGTTATCTTATACGCACCGCCGTCGAGGCCGGTTGAAAACTGGGAGGAGGTGTTCTTGTCCTCATATATAGCGTAGGCTTTATGGGTGGAATATGCCGCAGAGCCGGAGTAAATATGAATACGAGCATCTGCACCCTGTGATCTGAACTTTGCTATCGATTCGCCAGTACCCGTCCATGAGTTTCCACCGTAGACTTCAAGCTTGCCACCACCTGAAGAGGGCGTATATCCGATTCCAACCTTGTCATAGCCTGCCGCCGCATACAACAGAGAAGAGTTGACGTTTAGATCTGCATTTATCGTCAACATCCCACTCAGTGTTCCACCACCAGTCGATAGGTAGCCTGAATGGCTATGATTGTTATTGCTGACACCACTGCTGTTTACAAGAGTGTGGATAGTGCCGCCTAGGCGCACCATAAACGAAGATGGCGAACCGGAGGCAAACCATAGCGAGCCATTGGTGCTAGGATAGTCGCTCGATGCTATTAGGTCGAAATTAGCATATTCTTTGACCCAGAATTGATCCCACCGATTACTACTATCACCTAAAGACTGTCCAGTGTTCTGTGGAACCACGGACACATTCTGTCCGCCGATTCCCATACGGTTATTGCCATAATCTTTTATCTGGACGCGGAATTTTGAAGTGCTTCCGAGCTGTATCGTTGCAGGATTTGTTGCTCCTGTCTGTATTGTAAATGTATCCTGCGTAGTGCCCGATATATTGGTTGTTCCGCTGATGGCATCACTGCCGGTTGCTCCATGTGTGCTGGCATGTGCTGCACCACTGGAAGAATCGATCTGTGCTTGGATCTTATTCGCAGTCCACAGATATCCGGTGGAAGTCTCTGAGTCGCTTACATGCTTCCCGTCTACAGCATCGACATTGAGACTACTTACCAGTACGGAGTTAGTTCCAACTGTAAAAGGAGATCCATTTTGATAGCTAGAATTAAATGCGGGACGCCCTGAGAATGTAGCGCCCACAAATGTCGGAGTGCCGGAGAAAGCAGGGTTTCCAGAAAATGATGGATTACCGCTCCAGGTTCCGCCGCCAGTCATTGTTGGGCCTGAAATAGACGGGGCAGTTAATGTTTTCTGCGTTAGCGTTTGCGCTTTATCGTGAAGGACGATATCTGAGTAGTTCGCACTACTTGTACAGGCCTTCCAGCTGCCGCCACTATCGGACTCATACTTGATAGTCGCGTAGTCATCCACCCCTCGCTTAACCCGGAATAGGGCGTCCGCGTTATCTTCAGATCCACTACGCAGAGTTAGGGTAGTGCCCTGTATATCAAGACTAGATGTCAGGTCGCCCGTTATGGTTACATTGGCGGGGAAAGAGATATTATTGGAGGAATCAGTGCCTATTAGATCGTAATACGCCGAAGCATCATTTGTGAACTGCCACTTGCCACCATTGGCGCTTGAGCTATCGCCATTCCAACGTAGCCAACGGTTGCCGTCTGATCCTAACGATACGCCCAGATAGACATCTGTATTACTCTTTGATCCTGCATCGCTATCGACCTTCAGGATCGTCCCTTTTACGTTCAGATCGCCGCTGATCGCACCGCTGAGAGTGAGGTCGTTGGTGATCGTAGCGCTGCTCAGAGTCGCGCCTGGAACGTTGATGGTATCAGAGAAGGTATACTCGGTTGTGCCAGCGCCGGGATTGTAGCGTATGTAATTCGATGCACTTGCAAATCGTAATTCTATGTTAGCAGATCCCGAACTGTAATCTGCATCTACGGTAAACGTAGTCTCGTTGGTGCCTAGTGCATCGAGGGAGCCGCCCGTGTGGCTATGATCGGCGCGAGCGGCATGATTTGATGACCCAGTATGGGAACCGCTAAAAACATCGGAAGAAGTAAAACCGCTTGAGTTTAGTAAAGCGATAGTGTCATATGCACTATCAGAAAGATTATAGGCTTGCCATTTAGACGTTGAATTATTGCCTGTCTCATACCATCTGATAGCCGCATCCGTTGCCGAGCCTCGTTCCACGATGATGGAAGAACTCTCAGACGGCATTCCACTGGCATCGCTATTCAGCGTGAATGCCGTCCCTGCAATACTGAGACTGCTACTGACAGACAGGGAAGACGTTGTCAGTGTTCCAGCTACGGTAACGCCCTGTAGAGTAGACGTTCCGTCAACGTCCAGATTGCCGGTAACGTTTGTGTTGCCGCCTACATCGAGTGTTCCACTAACATCTGTATTGGTAGCCCAGAGCTTGGATATCCGAGTGCCAGAAGCTCCTAATTCTATAGCACTGACTAAATCATTAGATAAAGTGAAAGCAGATAGCGAAGCATTCCATCCAAAAGAAGGATCTTGTTGTAATGCGCCACCAGTTGCGAATCTTATCGATGAGCTTTCATTGCCAGTAGCATCCTGATTAATTGTGAAATTATAATCGCTACCGGAGCCAGGGTTAGTCCCAAGCTGATTGAAAATAGCCGTAAGCTGATCGTAGGCGCGACCATTCCAGTATGATGCATTACAATCCGTTCCTGCTGGATCACCCGCATAAGAAGCATCCGTTATTGACGATAAGCCGGATGCCCCAGAGCCAGAGGCAATAGACTGCCAATGGGCATACGTTGCCATCTACGCTTCCTCAAAGTTCATAGAGAACGAAACGCGATCTAGGTCGGGCATCTCGTTATTGAAATTGCTCAAGGTCAGATATCCGCACATCACATCGGGGAGAGCATTGTGAAAAGGTCGAAAGGAGATCATATGATTTCGTTTCTGCCATTCCTCCATCGTCCTGAAATCATCATACGTCTGCCGAGAAACATTATTGAACTGAGCCGTAACTATGTGCTTTGGCGTCTTGTCTCCACTGGTCTGATTGATTTTCATCGTATTATTGCCCAGTTGATTCTTTATCGCCGTAGGGCCTCTCCTGAGCGACCACGATAGGGAGCCAGCCGTAGGATAGTCGTTTATTTCGTAAAACCCATTGCCTTCCTGGCTCGTTCCATGGGCATGTTCAATAATTAGATCGTCCATGTCGAAGAAGCAATTGATGCCAGAGCGGAACCGAATGAATAACTTCCATCGATTCATTCTCGTAAACGGCGTTCCATGAAACGTGTCATTATTGGGTCGATAGATCCAATTGCTTACTGAATCCAGAGTATTCGTGCTATCGGTTGAATGGTTTCCCGATACCAGGGCGTATGCGGTTGTCCAATCAGTGTCACTTGACGATATAGATGGCTTATTAAAAAATGTGAAGTCTGTGGATAGTTCGGGCGTTTCGCCAGTCAGATTCTCCAATTGGGTGCCACTTGCATCACAGGCCTGAACAGTGAGCGTCACTCGACCCGAGGGGGTAGCGGTGCCGGCCATGGCATTGGCTGCGCCCATACGATAGCTCCATATAACTCGGTAGCGGCGTATATGGGGGTCTATAGAATTGACAGGAGTAAGCTTGTAAATATTACGGGTATTGTCATCGGAGGAATTGCCATCTGACAGTAGTCTTACGCCATATCTATTCAGATACTTGTAAGCATTCTCTGATGACATATTAACAGCCTTGTCGGCAGAGCTCACTGAATCACGCCACACATTAAAAGACTCTCGATGTCTGCCAATCGGCATTACACCGATATTCTTGCTTTCCAGTGTTCCGCTAGGGTTCCATCCAGCCGGAATCGTCCGGAATACAACAGGATCATTGGCCTTGTAGGTAGAATAGGGGATACTGAAATCATGATACCCCGTCTTTACACTTAATTTTACATCGGTATTGGAAACATTTGTATCGGCCCCCGTCTGATACGTGATAAAATTTTCTATCGACCCATCGTAGGTAGCATCGGTAGATGGCCCTATGTATCCCGGCGCTCCCTCAACTGTATTAGTTCCCGTAAGACGCCCCCATAGATGAAAAGGCGATCCGGTGTAATCACTGGATATCGAACTGTCCAGTGAGAGAGAGGGAGTTGAAAGTGATCCGGGAGTACTGTAGTCAGAAGAGAGACGAGTGACCTGGTCTACTGGCGTAAACGGCTCATACCAGGAAACAACGCCAAACTCCCATTTACCATTGGCCATCGTGCATTCCTATGCGTATTACTGAAAATGGATAGTAGGTGGATCATGTGACCCACCTACTACGAGATCATTCGCCCTCATCGGCAGGAGACGATCCGGAGGTGTCTTCAGGCACCAACTCCTGCAAAGCGGCGATAGCACCGTTGTGCTGCTGAAACTTGCCTTCTAGATCAATGCGCTGATTGCTCAACTGCTGAAGACTATTAGCTATCTCCTGCCGTTGTTCAATTAGCTCCTCTAGGCGACTCTTTACTGCTTCTAAATCGGCCATTTTTACCCTTTCCACCCTTTCCCGTGGGGATGTGATAATACATATAAAATATTGTAAAAAAGCATAATATCGGCAAACCCTCGATCATTGATCATCGCCTTGCTTGGCATGTCCATTTGGCCCCTCACTGGCTTTCCAATAGTCTTCCGTTGCTAGATGCTCCAAAGGCTTTTCTATACGCATCGCGGATAAAGCCGTATTAGGCACCGCCAGCTTAGTTCCGCCCACTATTTTACCATCCCGATACGTGTATAAGTAAAAAACAGTGCGGCTCATACCCACCCGAGCTACGCGACCAGGGCGTCCATCTACGATGACTACATCATCCTCGTTCAGTCCACTCCCAAGGAATACCTGTAGTCCTGAGACGGCAGATTCGACCTGGGACTTGAATAAGAGTAGTAAAAACGCTACTAGCCCCAGCCATGCGTAATCGCTTACCAATTGATGGAGGCCGCTCTCTGAGCCAAATCGGTTCAGAGCATCCACGGCACCATCTGCTGGATTACCGGCTATCTGGGTGGGCACAACGGTAAACCCATCCGAAAATGGCAGTAAAGACAAATGTCAGCGTAGTAATCATGGCTTCGTGGCTCCAGAATGCTTTATATTGGATGCCCCCCGGCCACGCATTGCTTGCCTTCATTAACTCATATGTGAGAGCGACACATATAGCCGATGCGCCACTCCAGTACCCTGCTTTGGCCGCTTCTTCTTTAGCCTTTTGCTTTTTACTGATGGTAACGAGTTGCTTATTGGCACGTTTTGCTGTTTCCTTTGCCTCACGCTCGCCCGCTTTTGATTTTCTTAAATAACCCTCAGTAGCTCCCTTCATTCGCTTGCAGTCCACAAGGTCTTTGTGCAACTGTTTATATGCGGTTACGAGATCCGAGTGAGTGAACCCTTTAGGTTCACTGGGAAGATTCTGCCAATTTATTCTACGTTGCATGTCCAGGGAGAGGGGATTGGGGTTTATTTTTTACTTTTGCGCGTGATAACATCATTAGACTCAAGCCAGTCAATAAGCTTTCCAAAACGACTGCCCTGCGCGTCGATACGCTTTGAAACGGCTTTTACTTTATCTCTGATACCCAGTAGGATGAAAATGGTCACTCCCATCATAACAGTTACAGCGATAAGTCCTATGCCGGCGATATACTCAGCGTCCATGCTTGCCTTTCTTGGCATCTTCGATCAAGTGCGCCATTACTGCCACATAGGCTGAGATCAACGCGACGGCACCGCAGAGGATATATAGCGCAGTCTCGCAGTGACTCACAGCAGAGCGGAGATCCGCGCCAATTCAATACGCATCTTGTCCTTGCGGGTTCTCGCCTTAT
>CAYFJI010000038.1:0-18240 GCA_964343365.1 uncultured Acidiferrobacteraceae bacterium | reverse complement strand
GAAGAAAAAAAAGATATTGAAATGGCGCTTAATGAGTTAAGTCGAATGGACTTAGAAGGAATGGAGCATCGGACACTAGACTCTCTTTCAGGAGGAGAAAGACGCCGGGTAGATCTCGCTGCGCTAATATTACAAAGCACACGGCTACTTTTGCTTGATGAGCCAGTCAATCATCTTGACCTTCATTATCAAGTCGAAGTTCTCGGTCGACTAATCAATGATTGGCGTGAGCAAAATCGAACGGTAATTATGGTAATGCACGATATCAATCTCGCACTTAGATTCAGTGATCATCTTTTATTACTTTTCGGTGATGGTGAGTGCGCTTATGGCAGTGCGTCTGAATTAGCAACAGAAAAAAACTTTAGCCGGTTGTATGGTTATCCACTAAGTAGACATCTAGCTAATGGGAGCCATTTCTTTATTCCTGCCTAGCGATAACATTAATTAGCAAAAATTTTTTATTTGATTTCCTACTCACACCGAAATACAACATACAACAATTTTCTATTTAATACATCATTTAAAATTAATGATTACACTAATATTAGGCGGCGCTCGGTCTGGCAAAAGTAGATTTGCTGAAAAATTGGCAACCGAAACAAATCTTTGTGTGGTGTATGTTGCAACTGCTACACCAAGTGACAATGAAATGTCTCTTAGAATAAATAATCATCGCAAAAAAAGAAGCAAAACTTGGACTACTGTCGAAGAGCCACTAGCTATCGCAAGAGTTATTAAAAATCACTGTCATAACAAATGCATAATAGTAGATTGCTTAACTTTGTGGATAACAAATCTCTTGCTAGAACCTAACGATGATAGGCTTTCTAAAGAAAAAAAGGAGCTTATGTATTGCCTAAACAAAACTAAATCTGACATTCTTCTTGTCAGTAATGAAACTAACTCGGGGGTAATACCAATAGATCCTCTTTCCCGCCGTTTCTGCGATGAGATTGGATTTCTACATCAGGAAATCGCTGATATTGCAGACAATGTAATTCTTATGGTTGCAGGTTTACCGCATACCCTCAAAGGGGTTAACACATGATTAAATTCAAATGGATTAACGAACCAGCAAAAGAAATCTCAGAGTTGCACTTTCATAATGCTTTAAATCATCAAGCTCGACTAACAAAACCAGCTGGCTCTCTTGGACGGTTAGAAGAACTATCAGTTCGTATAGCAGCAATGCAAGGTACCTCAACCCCTATTCCTGATCCTATGCATATTTCTATTTTCGCTGGAAATCATGGTGTTACTCAGTTGGGTATATCTGCCTATCCTAAGGAAGTGACTGGTCAAATGATAAAGAACTTTGCTGACGGTGGCGCCGCAATTAACGTTATGGCAAAAGAACTTAACGCAAAAATAGAGGTAATTTGTTTAGGAGTTGCATTACCAGTAAAAAATATCGGGGTTGCTGTTCATAATATCGCAAACATTTCTCTTCCTGCTGAAACACAAAATATTACAAAAACTCCCGCTATGACCACAGATCAATTAGCATTATGCCTCCATACAGGTAAACAGAACGTCCATCAAGCCAAACTCGAAGGTGCTCGGTTATTTATTGGTGGTGAAATGGGGATCGGTAACACTACTGTAGCGGCAGCGATGGCGACAGTGCTTTTAAAAACTGATGCAAAAAATTTAGTGGGTCCTGGCACAGGCTTAAATGAAAAAGGTGTGAAGAAAAAAATCGAAATCGTTAATAGCGCCGTTAAACAATACTTGTCGTCCCGCCAAGATGAAACCACAATAGAAGCATTACGATGTCTTGGTGGCTTTGAAATTGCTGCACTAACTGGTAGCTACATATCGGCAGCCCAATGTGGTATACCAGTATTAATCGATGGATTTATTAGCTCAGTAGCTGCACTGACAGCCTGTCATATTAATCAATCCATTTCACCATGGTTAATTTTTGGTCATCAATCAACTGAACCAGGTCATCAACATATTTTAGCGGCGCTTGACGCGAAACCTATATTAAATTTAGATATGCGACTAGGCGAAGGATCAGGAGCCGCAGCTTCAGCTCTTTTAGTGCGACTCGCATGCAATTTGCACAACCATATGGCTACTTTCGACAGTGCGGAAATAACAAGCAAGCTTGATAACTAAGCAGTCAACTCCAATGCCTATAAAACTCGGTAACTCTCTTAAGAAACAATTCAAATATCTTCTAGTAAGTTTTTCGGCATTTACCCGTATACCGATTGGAACCTTGGACAATTTTGAAACAAGTGATCTTGAGCGCTCGGTACGATACCTTCCTTGGATTGGTCTACTTTTCGGCTTGTTATGTGCGCTGACGTTTATCTTTTTGTCGCAGTTTACAACTATTACTGTTTCTGTTTTTATAACTATTGTAGGGAGTGGGTTACTTACTGGGTTTTTTCATGAAGATGGCTTTTCCGATACTTGCGACAGTTTTGGAGCTTTCGATCGCAATAAGAAATTACAAATAATGAAAGATTCTCGCATCGGCGTTTATGGTGCAGTGGGTATTTGGTTTGCCCTAACTTCAAAACTGCTACTTATATCTTCTGTCGATCCTACAATGATTATGCAACTGTTAATTTTTGGTCAATGTTTGTCTCGTATTGCACCTATCATAATAATATCTCGCCTTGATTACGTTGCCATAGAAGATATGGCCAAGTTTAAACATGTTGCTCAACATGTAAATCGTGCGGACCTTCTTATTGGGGTATTGGTAATAATTCCTCTTATTGTTTTGTCATCTTACATGTCGGTATTTCTGCTAGCAGCCCTGATCGTAGCACTCCTCTTTCTAATTCCATTTGCAAAAAAACAGCTAGGGGGATACACAGGTGATTATTTGGGCTTTAGCCAACAATTGACTGAGATAATCATTTACCTCACGGGAGCCCTGCTATGGACCTCTACGTAATACGACATACAGCACCCCTAGTTGATTCAAATATTTGCTACGGTCGTCTCGATGTAGATCTTAAAGATAGTTTACTGGAACAGAAATCCCAAATTCTTGAATCGTTACCACTACCTTTTGATCATGTGTTTACGAGCCCTCTAAAACGATGCACAAGACTTGCTGAAATCTTAAAATTACCTTATGTCATTGATCCACGGGTTTTAGAGCTAGACTTTGGAGAATGGGAAGGACTGAGTTGGGCAGAAATTGGGAAAAATCAAATTGATGCATGGGTCGCAGACCCTTACAATTTTACTTTTCCTAAAGGAGAAAACTTTTCGTCTTTATGCTCTCGTGTCGGATCTTTTCTAAACGACTTAAGAGATAATAAAATACTCCTGATTAGTCATGCTGGAGTCATTAAGGCGATCCATTACCTGGTAAATAATGTGAGCATCAATGACGCGACGATTCTAAAGACGAACTACGGGGAATACCGACATTTTTCCATTGAGCCTCAGCAAAATTTCATTTCCGAGTATAAAAATATCTGAAACCTATAAGTTACTATGCGGAATACAACCAAATTAATTGGTAAAAGCCTGTATCCCTGTTTGGGCTCGCCCCAATATCAAAGCATGAATGTCATGAGTGCCTTCATAAGTATTGACAGCCTCTAAATTAAGAAGGTGTCGAATAACATGGTATTCATCTGAAATACCATTTCCACCGTGCAAATCTCTGGCTAATCGGGCGATGTCCAAAGCTTTTCCGCAGTTGTTTCGCTTCATAAGAGAAATGACCTCTGGCGATACTTTTTGATCATCCATTAAGCGTCCCAGCCGCAGACATGCCGCTAATCCCAGTGTTATCTCAGTTTGCATGTCTACTAACTTCTTCTGAACAAGTTGATTAGCCGCTAGGGGGCGTCCAAACTGAGAGCGTTCAAGAGTATAGTTTCTGGCTGCTTCCCAACAAAATTCGGCAGCACCCATGACACCCCATGCGATTCCATAACGCGCACGATTGAGACAGTTGAATGGACCCTTCAATCCTCTAACTTTATGAAGATGATTTTCTACAGGTACGAAAACATCATCTAGTGATATCTGTCCAGTAGGCGATGCTCTTAAGGAAAATTTTCCATTAATTCTGTTTGTTTCTAAACCGCGCATAGCTTTTTCAAGCAAGAAACCACAAATTTCATCATCGTCATCTTTAGCCCATACAATGAAAATGTCTGCAATGGGAGCATTGGTAATCCATGCTTTCGACCCTGAAATCCTGAACCCTCCTTCAACCTTTTTTGCCCTAGTACTTAAACCTGACGGATCAGAACCAAAATCAGGTTCAGTTAAACCAAAACATCCAACTAAATCTCCAGTTGCTAAAAGCGGTAAAAATTTTTGTTTGAGCAGTTCTGATCCATAGGCGTAAATTGGGTACATAACTAAACTGGTTTGCACACTTAATGTCGACCGATAAGAAGAATCAATGCGCTCCACCTCTTTAGCCATCAAACCATAACTAACATAGCTCAATCCGGGACATCCATAGCCTTCAATACCCGATCCCAACATCCCCATTTGCCCCATCTCAGTAAGTATTTCTCTATCAAAATATTCTTCCCGATTAGCCTGCAGTATCCTCGGCTTTAAATTTTCCTCGCAATAACGTTTGACGTTATCTCGCACCATGCGCTCATCTTCATCCAGCAACTCATCTAAAACTAATGGGTCTTTCCAATCAAAAGCCATATCTTTTCTCACTTTTTTAACCGGGATTGTTATTCCTCACCAGATTCTAATGGAAATTCATAGCATGCTGCTAAATCTATGCGCGGCTGCGACAGAAAAAACCTGCTAGCGAATTGTCATGCATTCTGGTTTCAAAAAAACTAGCAAACTGAGTACGTCCAAATCGGTATAATTAACATAGTAAACGATTAATGCCGCAAAATGCTTCTTGACCTAGCTATTCCACTATTCTCAGTAATTATTGCTGATATTTTCCTCGCAGGAGATAACGCTATTATCATAGCAATGGTCGCTGCCACTGTTGCTAATAAAGATCGGCATCGTGTCATGGTTTTTGGTATCGCAGCTGCGGCAGTGATGCGAATTATTTTTGCATTACTGACCGTCCAACTGCTTCAAATACCTGGGCTACTCCTGGCTGGTGGGCTCGTTCTACTCTGGGTGGCATGGAAATTTTGGCGCGATTTAAGCTCAAGTTCAAAAAAATCAGGAAATGACGGTAAAAAAACAGATAGTTCCGTCAAACATGCAATATTCCGTATAGTGATAGCAGATTTATCAATGTCCCTTGATAACGTACTCGCAGTTGCTGGCGTGGCGCGCGATCACCTCTGGATCTTAATTTTTGGACTTGCGTTATCAATAGCCTTAATGGCGGTTGCTACTCCAATAATTGTACGACAGCTGGATCGCTACCCCAAACTTTCTTACTTAGGTCTTGTTGTAATATTGTATATAGCAATTACAATGATTTGGCATGGGATAGACATTTTTGCTGTCTAATTTGAAGATTATAAAATAAGGATCACAAAATGGTAATTGATCAACGGTCAATCACGCATAAAATAATTTTGGTATCTCTGTTGCTCACTGCATTTTTACCTCAGTCACATGCTAATACTAAAGATCAACAATATAACGATAGTGTTTTAGCCTATAACTCGGGAAACTATGAAGAAGCTATCGTGATATGGCGCAATCTAGCAGATGACAACTACCATAATGCTCAATATTCACTCGGTGTCGCTTATTTTAATGGAGAAGGAGTGGCCCAAGATCTGAAAAAAGCAATAGATTGGTTTGAATTAGCTGCTATTGGAGGCAATGTGCAAGCCATGTTCAATATGGGTAGCGCCTACTATCAGGGCAATGGGACTAACCAAGATTATGCGAAGGCAGTGGAGTGGTGGCAAAAGGCAGCAGCTTTAGAACAACGATCAGCACAATATAATCTTGGACTTGCCTATTATTTTGGAAAAGGTGTAGAGCAAGATCTTAGCCGGGCTGCTCAATCGCTTCGTCAAGCAGCCAATAATGGGCATTTAGGTGCAAAGAATGCTATAACTTTGATTGAGAAAGAAATAGACAATGCCAATAATTTAGAGTTTAGCGAAAAAACGGATTTACAAAAAATAGAAAATAAGAATGAAAAAGCAGTCGGCTCATCAAATGAACCTATCGAAGAGAACGAGATTATCTTAGCTGAATATCAAGCAGCTATTGTTTCAGGATCAGGTGGTCAAATTTATGCGAGTCAAAACTTAAACGGCACGGTACTCGCTAATCTTACAGTTGGCAGTCCAGTAAAGATAATTAAAATAGAGAACAATTGGGCTAAAATAAACGCCCCAGGAAATGCAAGTGTCTGGGTTTATAAAAAGTATCTAAACAAAAAAGAAGGTGGTAATGCCGTAATCCAGGGAACTTCGGTCCGAGCTAGATCTTTACCAACAACGGGAAATAATTCGATTATTGTCGGAACATTTGATGAGGGTGAGCATCTCATGGTCTTGAATGAACGAGACTCTTGGAGCCAAGTAGTAGCACCTGCGCGTATGGGTTTCTGGATACCTATCCAAAATCTCCAAATACTACCTTACGTGACAAAGCATTGGAACCAACAGTGGAAACAAGCGATCTCGGTCATCTTTAAAAAATCTGAGAATTCAACTCAACCCGAAAGAGACAAAGAAAATAACATCCTAACAAAAAAAAGGATCCGAAGTGATGACGTTCCGATCAAAGAAACTTTTCAAGCAGCTTTTGTAAAAACGACGCGCGCTAAAGTTCTAGCTGCAAAAAATTCTGATGCCCCTCTTCTGAAAATGTTGGTCGAAGGTAACCTTGTAAAAATTGTTGAGATTCAAAAACCATGGGCATCTATTCAAATTCCGGGGCCTGTCCAAGTATGGGTTTATGGAAAATATGTGACTCAAAATGGAGATAAGGCTGAAATATCGGGGATAGATGTACGCGCAAGATCTATGCCATCAACAACTAGCTCTTCTAATATTCTAGGAAGATTTTTAGACAAAACACCAGTAAGAATAATTAGCAAAGAGGGGGATTGGGTACGAGTAAGTACGGTAAATACAATTACCGCTTGGATATTGTTAGACGAGCTAGAAATTTTAGATACCATATCGGAAGAATGGACGAACAAATGGAATAGAGTTCGAAAAGAACTTTAATAAATAGTTCATTAATTTTAATGAAAAAAAAATGAAACGACCCCTGTTTTCAACTATTTATCTATTCCTATGTATTTACACTTGCACTATATCTATAAGTAAGGCTAGCTCTGAAGCAGACGCTGTTTCTGAATTACTTCAAGCAGGAGAATATTTGGTAGCACTTAATATTCTGGAATCAATCAAAACACAAATACCCTGTGATCCTGAATTACTATTTTTGGAAGCTCGCGCATATGAGGCTGTCGGCGATACTACTAATGCAATAAGTATTTATGAATCCTTAATTGATTTAGCGCCAAGGTTTCCCGGTTCATACAATAATTTGGCATTAATATATGCCGCAAAAGGTAATCTAAAAAGTGCAGAAAATATAATTTTGCAAGGATTAGCGACCAATCCTATATATCAAACTCTCTATACTAATCTTAGTAAGCTCTATGTTGCTCGCGCTGCAGCGTTCTATGGAAGAGCATTGGGCTTTGAGGAAAACGGAAACTCGGAACTAACTACAGAGCTCCCATTAGTACTCGCTGATTCAAAAGAATTGCATCGTAACGAACCTCCCCACCATATATCTGATAGCTTGCCGTGCAATTAAAACAATGGATCGCTGTCCTCAAAACCTTATGTCTTATTTTCGGCCTGATTATTTTCTTCGCAGCTATAAGTTATGCAGATTCAAATGATTCCTATGAAAATAGATTGATATCCGCATTAGACCTATTCCTGAATCAGGATTATATTGCCTCCGAATCCAAGCTCACAAAGCTGCTAAATGAATATCCTGATAGTCGTGCGGCTAGTATTCTATATGGCGATATTCTGGCGACGCGGGGTGGGTTAACTCCAATCCTTCCTCAAACTATTGACAATCTTGGCAAGGATCAGGTTTCTGGATTACGCGATGAAATATTGTCACGATGGAGTTATTCTAAATTAATTAGTAAATCAAGATCCGATTTAATCCCGGAACCTTTAATAAATTTACGAAATGAACAACGCTGGGTTTTGTATATGGATATCCCCTCCAACCGATTATTTCTATTTGAGCACAAAAATAATGAACTAGAGGAAAGAGCAAGTTTTTACGCTAGCATTGGTCTTTCTGGTTACCCCAAACGCTATGAAGGTGACCAAAAAACACCTATAGGGGTTTACTATATAAAAGATTATATTGCAGGCAATAAATTACACGAAAGATATGGTCCAGGAGCGTTAACTCTTGACTACCCGAACGTCATCGACCGTCTCCACCACCGCACAGGAAGCGGTATTTGGATACATGGTACTGAACCCGGCTTCCTGAGTAGGCCTCCCAAAGCTAGTGATGGCTGCTTAACGTTAGATAATGATGATTTTCAGGTTATTAGCAATTTTGTAAAGAACAGTGCTTCTGTACCCGTCGTTATCGATCATTCTCCTGTCTGGATCACAGGAACTGAACATCTAGAACAAAAAAATACATTATGGAAAAAACTTGAAGATTGGTATAGCGTTGAGTCAGCCTCAAATTTTTTAAGTCTAGCCAACATACCTATTCAATACAAAAATAGAGTGGAGTTCGCCTTAAAGCGACACAATGCACTTGAAATTTTTCAAAATTTGAATGTGGTTCCCAAACTTACTAAAACACAAATTCTGAGATATCCGGGAGAAACTAACACCTACATCACCGAGATAACATTAGAACTTGAAGCAAATTTTCCATTTACGTTCAGACAATTTTGGCGTTATGACGAAATAGGCCAATTGTCACCGATAAATCTATTTGCCCAATAGTATGGTGCTACATCCACAGAAAAGAAGGCTGCCTTAATCAGATAATCTAAACCATTTATTTATTTTCCATTTGTTACCGATAGTCTTCTAAATCTACTTCTCCAATCATGTTTGCACCCAATTTAAATTTTTCAATATTTGAAATAATAAATTTCACCGCTGTTACGGGGTTAGTCTGACCAGCGATATGCGGCGTGATAAAGATGTTGTCGTTAATCCAAAACTCATGGCTCTCTGGTAATGGCTCGTTTTCAAACACATCAAGTGCTGCACTTGCAATATGTCCAGACTTAATTAATGCCAGTAAGTGATCCTCAATGATTAATCCTCCACGACCCACGTTAATTAGATGAGAGCCTCTTGGTAACATCAGCAATTTATCTGAGTTTATGATATTTCGAGTTGCGCTGGTAAGCGGCAAAACAATTATCAAAATATTTACTGATGCCAAAAACCTCGGTAATTCGCTTAATCCAACGTAAGAATCGATGCCATCAAAAACTTTATTTGTCTTACTCCATCCGCATACCTTATAACCTAAAGAAACTAGATTAAGACCGACAGCTGCACCTATTTCTCCAACACCCATAATTCCAACACAAATTTCAAAGGACTGTTGATGATCTAATCTTTTCCAATGCTTTTTTAATTTTAGTTTCGTGTAATCATCCATACGACGCTGTATACGCAGAATGTGGTACAAAACATACTCTATCACGCCTTTTTTTAGGCTTGGATCAATCATACGTATAATAGGCACCTTTGATGGAAGCGTTGGACACTGAGTTAAGTGATCGAGACCCGCTCCAACGGAAAATATAATCTTAAGTTTTTGAATGGTTTTGAATAAATCTTCAGGAGGATTCCAGAGTAATGCAAAATCTATTTCGCTTGGATCATTAATAAATGGCCAAATTCGAATTTCAAACTCTGGAATTGTGCGAGAAAATACTTCCTTCCATTCGTAATCCCGTTCACCATCTATCTTGATCAAGATCACATACTTAGAATAAGTATTCATTTAGGAGGCTGTTATTATTGTCTGGATTTAATATAGAATTCTACCGAATAAGCAAGTTTTTGGCACTAAAGTATCAAAAATCAATAGGAACAGATAAGGGCTTTTCATGCAAGCTTATGAGACAATCTGGTAAACATCACTAATAAAGTTACACCAATATCGTAAAGCTCAAAATGCCGAATTCAGAATTAACTCTCGCACTTGCACGCCAATTAATTCAGATAAATTCCATTACACCCAACGATAACGGGTGTCAGGAAATAATTCAAAATGAGTTGCAGAAGATTGGCTTTGCCTGTGAATCAATGCCCTATGGCGACGTTACAAACCTTTGGGCTAGGCATGGAACCGAAGATCCTCTTTTTGTATTTGCTGGTCATACCGACGTTGTACCCATCGGACCAAAAGAGAAATGGACTTATGAACCATTCTCAGCAAGGATCAGTGACGGATTCTTATATGGTCGAGGTTCCGCAGATATGAAAGGAAGCATTGCAGCGATGATAACAGCAACTCAACGTTTCGTTGAAAAATCATATCATGGCTCCATCGGATTCTTAATTACGAGCGATGAAGAAGGTCCAGCTTTGCATGGAACACGGTATGTTCTAACTCAACTTCGTGATCGAAAAGAGCATATAAAGTGGTGTATTGTCGGAGAACCAACAAGCTATAACGAAGTTGGTGACAGAATCAAAAACGGTCGCAGAGGTTCTCTTACTGCAGTCTTAACAATTTTTGGCGTTCAAGGTCATGTAGCGTACCCCGATGAGGCAAAAAATCCAATTCATATCACTGCACCACTTATCACTGACCTTACCCATCACCAATGGGATAGTGGCAACGAGAATTTCCCGCCCACGACATTTCAAATCTCCAATATTAATGCAGGAACCGGTGCAAGTAATGTCGTGCCAGGCGAAATTGAAATCATGCTTAATTTTCGATTTTCACCCGAATCAACCGTTGAGAGTCTAAAAGAAAAAATGGATGAGATCTGCAATAGACACTGCGACCATTTTGAAATTAAATGGCAAACGGCTAGTTCTGTCTATCATACTTCTAAACAGGGCCTAGTCGACATTGTTAGTGAAGCAATAACAAAACAAACTGGAAGAATTCCAGATCTTACCACTGATGGTGGAACGTCAGATGGACGCTTTATTGCGAAAAACGGTGCTGAAGTGGTCGAGCTCGGTCCTGTAAATAATACTATTCACAAGATTAATGAATGCGTCAAAATCGAAGATCTTATTACCTTATCTAATATTTATGAAGACATACTAGAAAAAATATTCTCCTAAACAAAAAATTTGGAGCGCAAATTCTATGACTGATCTTTGCCTCTTATACTCCTTACTACTGAGTCAGTCTGGCCAAATAATATTCTCTTCGCCTCATCAGACATAGTTGGCTGATCGTTAATTTCTCGCCCCCTTGCGTATGCTCGTTGAGTGCTTGGTAATTCTTTAATCGTATGGAACCAGCGCTTAAGATTAGGGTAATCATCAAGATTCTGTTTTTGTCTTTCATGAGGCACGATCCAGGGATAACAAGCAATATCGGCAATCGAATACTCATTCACAATAAATTTACGATTTTTTAGTCGTCGATCAAGCACCGCATACAGGCGTGAAGTCTCTCCTACATATCGATCAATCGCATATGGAATCTTCTCCTCGGAATAGGCAGAAAAATGATGGTTCTGGCCTAACATCGGGCCTAGATTTGCTACTTGCCAAATCAGCCACTGCAAAACCTGAATATTTTTAGTAGCCTCACTAGGTAGAAGTTTACCAGTCTTATTGGCAAGATAAAATAGGATTGCTCCAGACTCAAAAACCGAGATCGGGTCTCCGCCACCTAGTGGCTCATAATCTAAGATTACTGGTATTCGATTATTTGGCCCAAGTCGCAGAAAGTCAGGGTCGAATTGTTCACCGAGGCCAATATTAACTGGAATAATACGATACTCTATCTGGGCCTCCTCTAAAAACATTACAATCTTGTGGCCATTGGGGGTGGTCCAATAATAAAGATCAATCATAGCTCTTTAACACTCTTAAGGGTTCCGCGTTCCAGCAATTGGATTGTGATATAAAACAATGTGGATATAGCCATTTTTTTAAAATTTGCTGTGAAATAACACTCATCACCAGGGGAAACTATAGCGTCCTGTTAGCAAAGGTTCGGTAACTATACCACTAAATTTTCATTTTTTATTACATGATGTAAAAAACTGTGCTTGTCTTTATGTAGAAGATATCGGCACTCTTCTATATACTTACATCTCTAAAAATCACTATGAAGGTGGCTTTAATCCGTGGCAAAAGAAGAACATATAGAGATGGAGGGAACAGTTCTCGAGAATCTACCCAATACTCAATTTCGAGTAGAGCTTGATAATGGCCACGTTATAACTGCCCACATTTCAGGAAAAATGCGTAAAAACTATATAAGGATACTTCGTGGAGACCGAGTTACAGTGCAACTAACTCCGTATGATCTTACCAAGGGACGAATTACTTTTCGAGCCCGGTAAAGCACTCTAACTACCTGCCTCTGACAATACTTAATATTACTTTCTACTTAAACAGTTATGATGAACTTACCATGGTGGTTATATGTTCTAACAACATTTACACTGACCCACTTTACAATTATTTCTGTAACTATTTTTCTTCACCGACACCAATCCCATCGAGCTATCGATCTCCATCCTGCGATTAGTCATTTTTTCAGGTTCTGGTTATGGCTTACAACTGGCATTGTCACCAAGGAATGGGTCGCTATTCATCGAAAACACCATGCCAATGTGGAGACAGACGCTGATCCCCATAGCCCACAAATAGCTGGCGTTCTAAATGTATTATTCGGTGGATTAAAACTATATCGACGAGAAGCAAAAAATACAGAAACGCTAAATACTTATGGCCATGGCACGCCTAATGACTGGATAGAAAAAATCATATACACAAAAGGTCGTTACATAGGTATTCTAGTCATGCTTCTTATAAACATAGTAGCTTTCGATTTTTTTATAGGAATGACAATATGGGTTGCGCAAATGCTATGGATCCCATTTTGGGCAGCTGGCGTCATCAATGGTTTAGGGCATTGGGGAGGATATCGAAACTATGAGCTACCGGATGCAAGTCATAACTTACTACCCTTAGCTATTCTGATTGGAGGCGAAGAACTACATAACAATCACCATGCATTCCCATCGTCTGCTAAGTTTTCTATGAAACCATTCGAATTTGATTTTGGCTGGTTTTATATTCGTCTGTTGGAATTTGCAAAACTTGTTCAAATAAATAAAACACCTCCTAAGCTATGGCATAGAAAAGGTAGAACACGTTGTGATATTGAAACTTTACGTGCCGTATTTGCAAATAGATTTGATATTATGTCCAGATACACTAGAGAGGTATTAAAAAAGGTTTGTGATGATGAAAAAAAACGCTTAAAATTTGTGCAGTCACCTCAATTCAATATCATGCGTCGGGCAATAAAATTAGTACAAAAAGAAAGTAGAGGTCTAAATGTTAATGGGAAACGACACTTACACGCTGCACTTTCTTTGTCTCCAAAACTAACCATATCGTATAACGCTAAATTGGCGCTTCAAGAGCTCTGGGATCGATCTTCAACAAATAGTGAGTCGCTGCTACAGCAACTTGAGGAATGGTGTAACCAAGCAGAATGCTCAGGAATCGAGGCTCTCGAGGAGTTTGCTTTACGTTTAAAAGGTTACCGCTTAGTTGATAGTTAAAATTTAGTCACTAATGACTTTATTATTTAATATTTCTACTTTATCTTAGCTTCTTTGTAAACAACATGCTTACGTACAACAGGATCGTACTTCTGAAACTCAACCTTGTCCGTTGTAGTTCTTTTGTTCTTAGTGGTCGTGTAATAATGTCCCGTACCGGCAGATGATACTAGTTTTATTTTGTCACGCATTTTGAGCTATCCTTATTATTAGACTTTAATACCTTTCATTCTAATATCTTTGAGAACTGAATCGATGCCATTTTTATCAATAATCCGTAATCCCTTCCGCGACACTCGAAGTCGAACCCAACGATTTTCACTTTCAACCCAAAATCTTCTTAGATGCAAATTTGGTCTAAAAGTACGCTTATTTCGGTTATTAGCGTGAGACACGTTATTCCCCGCTACAGTACTCTTGCCTGTTATCTGGCATACTCTAGACATCTCACTTACTCGCTTAATTTATATGGATTGGGTTGCGATTTATATCAGAATTTTGCCTTTAAGGGAAGTGCCCAACAAATTTGTTCGAATTATGTTAAACACAGCGGTGTGCCTACACAAATATGCTGATATCCTATGGTTCTAGCTAAATTCACTCCAAATCATTGCTTAATCTCAAATATCAACAACACGAGAAAGAATGTTTTAGTTAGTCTATTCAACCAAATAATACTATTAAATTTAGGATGCAATCTCTTTCTGAAAAACATGTGCTAGTTGGAATAACAGGTGGAATCGCCGCTTATAAAACTCCTGATTTAGTAAGAGGGTTAGTAGAGCGTAATTCCATTGTGAAAGTTGTAATGACAAGATCTGCTGTTAACTTTGTCTCACCAGTGACAATGCAAGCTGTCAGTGGTGAACCTGTTTTCCAAGAACTATTGGATCCTGACTCTGAAAAAATTATGAGTCACATCAATCTTTCTCGCTGGGCGGATCAAATAATCGTTGCTCCCGCAACTGCAAACTTTATCGCTAAATTGGCTGTGGGTCTCGCTGACGATTTGTTATCAACCATTTGTCTAGCTTCGGAGGCACCCATCGCGATTGCTCCGGCAATGAATAGAATAATGTGGGAAAATCCTGCCACCAGGAAAAATATCTCTATACTGGAGGCGCGAGGAATTACAGTAATCGGGCCTGATTATGGAAATCAGGCGTGTGGGGAAATCGGCATGGGCCGAATGATTGAACCGATTTCATTGATCGATTTCTTTGAGAAAAAATTGGATTCTGTGACGCTAAATGGACTCACCACTGTGGTAACAGCTGGACCTACTTGGGAAAGGCTAGATCCAATCCGAGGCTTTACAAATAGCAGTTCGGGAAAAATGGGTTACGCTATCGCTAAGGCAGCGTTACTAGCGGGTAGTAAAGTGATCCTCATTAGTGGGCCAACTAACCTCTCCCCACCATCGGAAGCGACGACTCACTATGTAACGTCTGCTAAAGAGATGCTCAACAAGGTGGAAAAGATAATTGATGATGCGGATATTTTTGTTGGAGTTGCCGCAGTCTCTGACTATCGCCCAAAAATATTTCAGGAAGAGAAAATAAAGAGAAACGCTGACTCTATTAAATTAGAGCTAGTTTCTAATCCTGATATTCTTGCTTTTGTAGCGTCCCAACCTAACCCGCCGTTCATAGTTGGTTTTGCTGCCGAAACTGCTAACCTAGTAAAGAACGCTAGAAAAAAACTGATCAAAAAAAATATTGATCTGATTGCAGCCAATCATATCAGTACGAAAAATTCGGTTTTTGGAAGTGATTACAATACTCTCACATTAGTAGATCGTCATAGTGAAATTGATCTTGGAAGTGGTCTAAAAAGCATTCTAGCAGAACGTCTTATCATGCAAATAGCATCTAAATTATATGAAAAAAATACAGTTACGTATTCTTGACCCACGATTGAGTAACGAATTCAGCATTCCTGAGTACGCTACTAAAGGCTCAGCCGGTGTTGATCTTCGAGCATGTATTCAAAAAGATCAAGAACTAATGCCTAACCAATGCGTTCTCATTCCGTCAGGTATAGCAATCCATATCCAAGATACTTCTCTAGCAGGTCTACTGTTGCCTCGATCAGGACTTGGACACAAAAATGGTATCGTCTTGGGTAATCTGGCTGGTTTAATAGATAGCGATTATCAAGGTGAAATAAAAATATCATGCTGGAATCGAAGTGATGAACGCTACCTGATCAAACCTGGAGATCGAATTGCTCAGTTAATATTCTTCTCGGTGACACAAGTATCTTTTGATATTGTCGACGAGTTTGTTGCTACTGAACGAAAAAAAGGAGGATTTGGTCACACGGGCACATGACGGAACAAACATCATCTGCATCGTATAAAATATGGATCTACCACCTGAAATATTTAAGGCTTATGATATCCGAGGCATAGTTGGGCATAGCCTAACTGAACCAATTGTAGAGCAATTGGGTTGGGCTATTGGCGATACTTCTATTGAATCTGGAATTAAAACGGTAATAGTAGGATGGGATGGTAGACCTTCCGGGCCCATTTTTGCAAACGCCCTTGCATCTGGCATTCAATCATCTGGGTGTGATGTTGTTTTAATTGGAATGACTCCAACACCTGTTACCTATTTTGCAACCCACTTCCTCAACATTCAATCAGCTGTCGCCATAACAGGGAGTCACAATCCTTCTCAATATAATGGCCTAAAAATAATCATTGCTAAAGAAACATTAGCTGGAGAAGCCATCCAACGTCTTCGTGCACGTTGTTATCTGCGAAAAAATCGTACTAGAGGAGTTATTCAAAATACATCTGTAAATACGGCTTATTGCTCAACAATTCAATCTGATATTCGTCTCGACAAACCATTACGAATAGCTATCGATTTCGGAAATGGCGTAGCTGGAAATATTGGTCCTGGCCTTTTTCGTCGTCTTGGCTGCAAGGTTTTTCCGATGTACGCTGAAGTAGATGGAAATTTCCCTAACCATCACCCAGATCCAAGTCAACCAGAAAATCTATCCGATCTCCAAAATGTAGTAACCGATCAGGAGTTAGATTTTGGGCTCGCATTTGATGGTGATGGGGATCGATTAGGGGTAGTTTCACCAGATGGCGAAATCATTTGGCCTGACCGACAGTTAATACTGTTCGCTCAAGATATACTGAGAAGAAAGCCTGGCTCTGAAATAATATTTGATGTTAAATGCACCAGAAATTTGAGTAAATCAATCGAAAATGCTGGAGGATTTGCTACCATGTGGCGAACGGGGCATTCATTTATAAAAGCTAAATTAAAACAAAGTGGAGCCGCACTCGCCGGTGAAATGAGTGGCCATATTTTTTTTCAGGATCGATGGTATGGCTTTGACGATGCTATTTATGCGGGAGCGCGACTTTGCGAACTTATTTCAATACATCAAGAATCAGCAAAACATATATTTAGATCTATTCCCAACACAATAAATACTCCAGAATTACGATTAGAAATGGAAGAAGGCGCACATCACCAACTCATTGACAAATTAAAAGAGTCCGCAAAGTTTGATGTTGGAGCCATAAGCCATCTCGATGGTATTCGCATAGACTACCCAGACGGATTTGGGTTAGCACGAGCATCCAATACTACGCCAACCATAATTTTTCGTTTTGAGGCTGATAATAAAGAAGCTTTATACCGTATACAAAATGATTTTCGAAAGAATATTTCCATGTTAATTTCAGATAAACATTTACCCTTTTAAATGAACTTTTTTAGATTATGTTTTTATTTTTTTTATCCCTTCAGCACTTATTGCATCCGGGCTTTTATAGCCTCGAGGAAGCATCCGACCACGCTGAGCACGACTACCAATATAAGGTGCATAATCACTTGGCTTAAGTATCATATGTTGCCGACCTGCTAGGATACGTAGTCGCTCTTCTCTGAGGAAAACTACGATATCCACTACTTTTTCATCTCCATTTTTATATTTTGCTGTCGGAATGTTGAGTAACTTCACTCCCTTCCCGCGTGTCATTTTTGGTAATTCTTTTGCTAAGAATATTAGCAATCGCCCAGTAGAAGTAATAACTCCAACCAAGGTTTTGTCGATTTCTTGAATACGCTGAGGCGGCAAAACATTTGTGTCCTTTGCATTTAGAACTAATTTACCGGACTTATTTCGTGTATTCATGTCACCAATATTAGCAATAAACCCATAGCCACTGTCAGTAGAGAGTAGATATAACGCATCTTCTTGACCAATCATTACGCCTCTAAAAATTGAGGATGCGGGAGGCCGTAATTGACTACTAACAGGTTCGCCTTGGCTTCGCACAGAAGGCAGTGAATGAGCTATCAGAGGATAACTGCGTCCGGTGGAATCAATACATAACAAAATTTCGTTAGTACGCCCACTAACTTCATGTAAATACTTATCTCCGGACCGATAACTCAACGTTCTAGCATCCAAATCATGGCTACGTCCACCTCGTATCCATCCCCTCTCCGACAAAACTACTGTAATTGGATCAGACGGAATCAATTCATTTTGGGTTA
>CAYFJI010000037.1:0-18415 GCA_964343365.1 uncultured Acidiferrobacteraceae bacterium | reverse complement strand
CACTACATCTACGTGAAGATCGTCGACATATAGTAGACCGAGATGTAAAAATTCTTCGAGATAAGATTCAGACACGCATGAATTTAGAAATCGCTGCTACAGATGAAATGATAGAGATAGCTTGCAAAATTAAACCAGATAATGTTTGTTTAGTGCCAGAACGTAGAGAGGAGTTAACTACTGAAGGTGGGCTAGATGTTATGAAGAATAGAAGCAAATTACGGGATATGGTATTGCGATTAAAAGATCATGGTATTGCGGTATCTACTTTCATTGACCCAGATAGTGTTCAGATTGAGGCTTCTTCTATAGTTGGCGTTGAATCAGTTGAAATACATACTGGACTATATGCAGATTCTGATGATCTAGAAACCATGACCGCGGAACGTGAAAAGGTAGTGGTTGCCAGCTTATTTGCTAGTAAAGAAGGGCTTAGGGTCAATGCTGGTCATGGCTTACACTATAATAATGTTGCAAAAATTGCTAACATTACAAGTATCTCGGAGTTGAACATTGGTCACTCCATCATCTCTAAGGCAATTTTTGTTGGTTTATCTAATGCTGTTCGAGAAATGAAGGAACTTATAGAAGTTGCAAACCGTAAACTTAGTTGACATTACTTCTCTCTAAAGGAAACGAGAATGTTTGATCTAATCTACTGTAGGTGCGAACTCGGTTGGAAGGTCACCCAATTCACCTTCATTAAACAAAAAACCAAGCATGTGATTCTGAATTAGTAATACATGTTCAGGATCTGCGGTACTAAGACGATTTTCATTAATAATTAACACTAGCCGCTGCAACCAAGAATCCCAAGCTTCTTTAGAAACTGTTTCATAGATTCTTTGGCCAATCGGACCAGGATACGGGGGGTTGTTTAAACCCTCACCAACCCGATTTAATACAGCGCAATTTACTTCTCGCATGTTAAAATTACCAGTTATGGATAATGAGTCAATTCTAAGCAGTACTGTTTCGAAAGAAAAGCACTATTATATCCATTAGTAATTTTAATATAGACTAGAAAAAAATAGAAATGGGATATAGAAAATGATAGAACAGGTAAATAATGCAAATATACTTGGACAAGATCAAATAAGAGTTACCGATGCAGCGCGAACAAAAATAACCGAGCTGATAGCCGATGCAGGAGACTCAATAGATGCAGTGAGAGTTTTTATATCTGGTGGCGGTTGCAGTGGAATGAATTATGGAATGACATTTTCTGAAAAGAATAATTCGTTGGATAGTATCCTAGAGGGATCGGAAGGATTCCGTATAGTAGTTGATCCTTTTGCGTTAGCGTATATGGAAGGTGCAGAAATAGATTACTCAGAAGAGGGCGCCAACGCTACTTTCGTTTTCAATAATGTTTTTCAGTCAGTCGGTGGAAGTGGCTCGTGTGGTGGTTGTGGGAGCGCCCATTAGAGGTTATATTTTTTTAATGTCTAAGGTTAGAAAACATAAAAAGTAAACAAATATCATTGATTGTTATAATTGGTTAAAGCGATAATATCTGTAAGAATTTTTGCCGACTCCAGAAGCACCGCCTCTTCAGGAAAATCATTTCGTTCTAGCGATTCTAATGTAACCGTGTTATCAAGGCTTAACAAAAGATTTTTTAGGTTATCAATATTACTGTCGTGAGAGTCGCGTTCGGCATAACGACGGGATTCAACTAAAGAAAAAATATTTTTTTGCGCTAATTCAGAATCGATTTTAACTTTTTCAGTTAGGTATTGAAATATTGGATTTTTCTTTATTCTGAGTTGATGTCTTATTTGAAGGTTAGACCATTGTTCATCACTAATTTTGCTTTTTCCTTCATCATATACTGTAAAAGGAATAGGTTTGATAGCGGACCAAGGCATAGCATTCTTATTTGTCAATTCTCGTTGGTTCGGACGGTAGTATGTCTCAGGTATAATAATGTCTGGATTCACCCCACGAAATTGTGTGCTCTCACCAGTGACCCTAAAGAATTGAGCAATTGTAAGTTTAAGTTGTCCCAAATCATTAGTTGGGTTGTTGGTAAAATTATTTAGTGCTACTAAATTCTGAACAGTGCCTTTGCCAAATGTGCCTTCCCCGAAAATGTAACCTCTTCCATAATCTTGAATAGCGCCAGCAAATATTTCTGAGGCAGACGCGCTGTCACGATCAACAAGTATGGCTAAGGGGTGGTTGGATAGAATATTGGGATCTGGGTCTTTTCTAACATCTATTTTCCCGTTTGAGGTTTTTATTTGGACAATAGGGCCTGATTTGATAAATAAACCAGTTGCCGAGATTGCCTCAATAAGTGAACCGCCGCCATTCCCTCGAAGATCAATAATTAAACCATCGATATCTTTAGTATTTAGTTGTTTTAATAAAACGCGCAAATCTCTGGTGGTGCTACGATAATTTGATTCACCACGGGCGTGGGCATCAAAATCGACATAAAAAGTTGGTATATCGATTACACCAATATTTTTAGGCTCGTATTCAGTTTCTATTTCATATATTTTATGACTAGCAGCTTGTTCCTCGAGTCTGATAGTATCTCGAACAATCTCTATTGTGCGTGACACTCCCCCGATTGGTTCAGTTTTTGGCAGGATTTGAAGGCGCACAATAGATCCTTTTGGTCCTCTGATCAGATCTACTACGTCATCAAGACGCCAACCAACAGTATCTACTAGGTTTTCGTTATTTTGGCCGACACCTGTTATTCTGTCTCCTGCTTTTAGATTGCCGGTTAAATCAGCTGGTCCACCTGGTAATATCCGATGGACAACTGTGTATTCGTTCTCCATTTTAAGGACCGCACCTATGCCTTCGAGAGAGAGGCTCATCTTAATTTTGAAATTTTCTGTTGCTCTGGCCGTGAAAAAACTTGTGTGTGGCTCAATAGAAGAAAGATAGGTATTAATCACTATGTCAAAAACATCTTTCTCAGAAATCTGGTTTAGACGCCGTTCAATATTTTTATATCGAGCATTTAAAAGATCATAGATTTTATTATCAGATTCGCCTGTAAGTTTCAAAGCAAGCCAGTCATATTTAACTCGTTGGACCCATAGTCTATTTAGATCAGCT
The DNA here is from genome assembly GCA_964343365.1 of uncultured Acidiferrobacteraceae bacterium. Classification (GTDB taxonomy): domain Bacteria; phylum Pseudomonadota; class Gammaproteobacteria; order Arenicellales; family UBA868; genus CAJXWH01. The sequence goes on along the minus strand of CAYFJI010000037.1, from coordinate 15,334 downwards.
TGGGTTGATTTCCATTCTTCTTGATTTCGATCGATTTGATATTCATCATCGATCAAAAAATCAAAACTTGTATCCAACACACTAGTGGCATATGAAATTCTATCTAATGCTCTTTCTCGATATCTTGAAAAGATTTCATAGGCTGGTTGCAATTGCGATTTTTTTAAAAAATTATCAAATGAGTATCTGAATTTTTCGAAAGATTCGAGATCAGAGGTTAAGAAGTAGCTTCGGTTAGGATCCAAATTATTTATATATTGGTCGAAGAAATTAGATGAAAATTCGTTATCAATTACTGGTTTTTTGTAATGATACTTATCCAACAACTGGGTGATTAATTTAGTTGCTTGTTTGTTACTCGTTGATACCTCATATTTGAAATCATCGTCTCCATGTGACGGTAATGTTACGATGTTTAGGGTGAAAAAAAATAATGCTGAGAAAAAAAATGCCGGCACTGTAGTTCTCAATTTACTCATAAACTTAGTTTCATTAAATAGGTTAAAGCCAGTTATTTTATTGTTCATGCTAGTGGAGGCTATAAATTAAGCTTATCGTTCTCGGTGTGAAGGTCAAGTAAAGAGTTCTCATCTGCTTTGCAAATTCCACGATTTGTGATTAGTCCCGATATTAATTCAGGAGGAGTTATATCAAAAGCTGGATTAGCAGCTGTGCTACCGTAGGGTGTTGTTCGGACCTGAGCGATCGTACCGTTGCTTAGGGCGCCTTTTACAAATAAGACTTCTTCTGGATTACGCTCTTCAATTACTATATTATTTTTTCTGTGATCCCAAGACCAATCTATAGTGCTTGATGGTAATGCGACATAGAATGGTACGTTATTATCTTTAGCTGCTAACGCTTTTAGATAGGTTCCAATTTTGTTGCACACAGCGCCTGTCCGTGCGGTACGATCTGAACCTACTATACAAAGATCTATTTGACCATTTTGCATTAGGTGACCGCCAGCATTATCTGAAATAATAGTATAAGGGATATCTTGATTTTTTAGCTCCCAAGCTGTTAGAGACGAACCTTGATTTCGGGGCCTAGTTTCATCAATCCATATATGGAGATTTAAATCTTCGCGTTGAGCTTTGTAGATTGGCGCTAAAGCCGTTCCCCAATCTACCGTGGCGAGCCAGCCTGCATTACAGTGGGTCAATATATTGAGGGCGCCACTTTTCCTTTTTTTTGAATAAACATCTCGAAGAATTGCATAGCCATGATTACCAATATTGCTATTTACCTCAATGTCATCATTACAGAATTGCTCCGCTTCAATGCGTGCGGTCTTAGCACGCATGTTTGGTTCAATTTCGAGTAATTTAATCAATAGTTTATCAATAGCCCAACGCAGATTAATAGCGGTAGGTCTAGTACTAAGTAAAATTTCAGCACTTTGTTTTAAGTACATGCTAGATGAATCATATGATGCGGCAATGTACATGCCGCACGCGGCCGTAGCTCCTATTAATGGAGCACCACGAACAACCATTGTAGAAATGCTAGAGGCTATTTCAGTAACAGTAGTCATTTTTTGAATTCGGAAACTAAATGGGAGCTCTCTTTGGTCTATTGCGTATATTACAGGCTCATCCTTTTCAATCCAGATTGATCTGAAATGTTTTCCATTTATATTCATAAATCAATTTCCTTATTTATTCTTCCATTTCGGCGGTCTTTTTTCTACAAATGCCTTCATGCCCTCCTTTTGGTCTTCAGTAGCAAACAAAGAAAGAAAAATCCCACGTTCATTTTTAATACCTTGATTCAGGGTTGTTTCAAACGCGGTGTTTACGGCTGTTTTTGCCATCAATATCGAAGGAGTTGAAAGCTTCGCAATTTTCTTTGCGATGTGCTTAGCTTCTAACAATAAATTCTCACTTGAGACTATACGACTAACCAGACCAGCACGCTCAGCTTCATCGGCTTTCATAATACGGCCAGTAAGAATCATTTCCATTGCTTTAGATTTGCCTATCGCACGCACTAATCTTTGAGTTCCACCTGCCCCTGGAATGATACCAAGTTTGATTTCAGGTTGACCGAATTGGGCCGTTTCCGATGCAATAATGATATCGCACATCATTGCTAATTCGCATCCTCCACCAAACGCATATCCTGATACGGCAGCAATAACAGGTTTCCGGCAATTGCTGACACAATGCCAGTGACTACCGATAAAGTCCGAACTATAGGCATCGATATATGTTTTATCCACCATACCTTTAATATCTGCACCAGCGGCGAACGCCTTATCATTGCCCGTAATAATTAATACTGAAATGTCGGGATTAGAGTCAAATGTATTTATAGCATTGCTTAGCTCATGCATCAGAGTATCTGAAAGGGCGTTTAACGCATCGGGTCGATCCAAGATTATTAAACCAATGCCATCTTCAATTGTTATTTTGATGCAGGTGTATGTCATAGTTTCTCCTTAGATATTGCCTAATAGGTCATTTTTTAGCCTAACAGGATGCCGGTGGCAAACAATCTTCTTATCATAGTGTTATCTTTTTGTTACGTTTGGTAAAGTCCTAAATTGGTTATCTTGGAATTAGATTTTAAAGAGCCTACTGAAATGACTTGTTTTTGCTATAAAGAGGCAATTTTTAGATGACTAGCTTAGCGCACATAATCCTAAATAACTCTATTAGGAAAATATAAATAATGCTTAGTAAAATGAATATGCAGGCTTGGCAAGATCTCGTGAATAGAGAGTTGACCACTGACACAAAAACTGACATAACTTTTCAGACACCAGAAGGAATAAACCTGAAGGGCCTATATACGTCTCAAGATCTTGAAGATATTGAGTACAGGGAGACTATGCCGGGAATTCCTCCGTTCACTAGAGGATCAAAGGCATCAATGTACTTAGGTAGGCCTTGGACCGTACGACAGTATGCTGGTTATTCGACAGCGGAAGAATCTAATGCTTTTTATCGGAGGAATCTTAAAGAGGGCCAAACTGGCTTATCTGTAGCATTCGATTTACCGACACATAGAGGATATGATTCGGATCACCCTCGAGTTTCAGGCGATGTTGGAAATGCTGGGGTAGCGATTGATACTGTGGAGGATATGGCAATACTTTTTTCCAATATACCGCTTGATGCGATGTCTGTATCTATGACCATGAATGGAGCAGTACTGCCTATACTAGCGATGTATATTGTAACTGCGGAAGAGCAGAATGTTTCGTTGGAAAGTTTGTCTGGGACGTTGCAAAATGACATCCTTAAAGAATTCATGGTACGAAATACTTACATTTATCCTCCTAATCCATCCATGAGGATAGTGGCTGATATAATTAGGTTTACTACACATCATATGCCTAAATTTAATCCAATTTCAATCTCTGGATACCATATGCAAGAGGCAGGGGCAACCGCTGTCCAAGAACTTGCTTATACTTTAGCTGATGGAATTGAGTATATTCGAGCAGCCTTAACCACCGGGTTACACATCGATGACTTTGCTCCAAGGCTATCATTTTTTTTTGGGATCGGTATGAATATGTTTATGGAAGTAGCAAAACTAAGAGCTGCGCGAACATTGTGGCCAGAGCTATTACAGCAATATTTTAAACCAAACAAACCTAGGTCTATGATGTTACGAACCCATTGCCAAACTTCAGGCGTTAGCTTGGCAAGTAAGGATCCACACACAAATATTGTTCGAACTACCATTGAGGCATTAGCAGCTGTTTTAGGTGGTACTCAATCACTACATACTAATAGTTTTGATGAGGCACTTGGGTTGCCAACCGATGCCTCAGCCAGAATTGCAAGAAATACTCAGCTTGTATTACGTGAAGAGGCTGGACTCACAAAAGTAATCGATCCTTTGGGTGGATCCTATTTTGTAGAGTCACTTACTGCGAGTATCATGCGTGAGGCAAGACGTTTAATAAATGAAATAGAAGAAATGGGCGGTATGACTAAAGCAGTGGAAAATGGGTTACCTAAATTGAGGATTGAGCAAGCCGCAGCGCGACGACAAGCTAGGATAGATAACGGCGACGAACTAATTATTGGCGTCAATGCGTATCAGAGTAATGAATCTGAACCCGTTGAGCTATTGATTGTGGATAATGAAAGGGTACGCGAAAAACAAATTAAGAAATTGAGAAAAATTAAGGAATCACGTAACCAATATGAATGCAAAAAAGCCCTAGATTTACTCCAATCGGCTGCTTTAAATAATGACTCTAATTTATTAGAACATGCTATTGAGGCGGCGAGAAAACGAGCGACTGTTGGCGAGATTAGTCAGGCATTAGAGAATGTCTTCGGTCGCTATACAGCAAATGCTAAATCTGTATCGGGGGTATATGGAATGATGTCTTCAGAAAATAAGGACTTTGCAAGACTGGTCGAAAAGGTTGCATTATTTTCCAAAAAAATGGGTAGGCAGCCAAGAATTTTAATCGCCAAACTTGGCCAGGATGGTCATGACCGAGGAGCAAAGGTAGTTGCGTCTGGATTCGCAGATATTGGTTTCGATGTTGACGTATCACCTCTCTTTCAGACTCCGACAGAAATTGCAAGTCAGGCGTTAGAAAATGATGTGCACGTGATAGGAATTTCATCACAAGTTGCAGCCCATCGTACGTTAATACCAGATTTAATGCGTGAATTAGGGACCGCTGGAAAAAATGATATTATCGTTACTTTAGGAGGGGTTATCCCAACCGAAGATTTAGAAATAATGCATCAACAAGGCATTGGAGCAATTTTTGGTCCTGAAACTACCATATTAGAGTCAGCGGAAAAGATTATTGATCTAATCACTTTAAAAAAGAACGCTTGAGTTGATGAAAAAAATAATAGAAGAAATAGAAAAGCATCGTATGTCGTCCAAGCTAGGCGGAGGTTCTGATCGAATTGACTTGCAGCATAAAATGGGAAAATTGACGGCACATGAACGTATTGATGTGTTGGTAGACCCACAATCATTTGAAGAGTGGGACACTTTTGTTCAGCATCGCTGCACTGATTATGGAATGCAAGAAAAGCGTGTTTCTGGAGATGGAGTAGTTACAGGAACAGGTAGGATTGAGGGTAGAAATTGTTTTGTTTTTAGTCAGGATTTTACAGTGATGGGTGGATCGCTATCTGAAGCTAATGCAAATAAAATCTGCAAGATCATGGATCATGCTATGCAATTAGGAATCCCAATTATTGGTTTAAATGATTCAGGAGGCGCACGAATTCAAGAAGGAATCGATGCTTTAGCGGGTTATGCTGAAATATTTCAACGAAATGTTTTAGCATCAGGTGTTGTCCCACAGCTCTCTTTGATAATGGGCCCTTGTGCTGGCGGTGCAGTTTATTCACCTGCAATAACGGACTTTATTTTTATGGTCAAAAATACCTCTTATCTGTATGTGACGGGACCTAATGTTGTAAAAACCGTAACTCATGAGGAAGTTACACACGAAGAGCTGGGAGGTGCCTCCATTCACGTACAGAAATCGGGCGTTGCGGCGTGCGCTTTTAGCAACGATGTCGATGCACTTTTAGAAATGCGGCGGTTGTTTAGTTTTATTCCCATGAATAACCGCGAAAAAGCCCCACGAATTAACACGGACGACTCTCCAGAGCGCTATGTTGAGGCGCTAAATCACATTATTCCCGGTGATAATAGCAAGAGTTACGACATGCAGGCTATTATTTTAAGTATAGTTGACGATCGTGACTTTCTGGAAATGTTTCCTAATTTTGCCAAAAATATCACTGTCGGGTTTGGACGAATGGATGGAAATTCAGTTGGCATAGTTGCGAACCAGCCTACTGTTTTAGCTGGATGTTTGGATATAGATGCATCAGTAAAAGCTGCCAGATTTGTAAGATTTTGTGACTCCTTTAATATCCCAATAATTACTTTTGTGGATGTTCCAGGATTTCTCCCAGGCGTTATGCAAGAGCATGGAGGTATTATTAAGCACGGCGCAAAATTGCTTTACGCATATGCGGAAGCTACTGTACCCAAGATTACAATTATCACTAGGAAAGCCTATGGTGGAGCTTATGATGTCATGTCATCAAAACACTTAAGGGGAGATATAAATTTGGCTTGGCCAAGTGCCGAAATCGCTGTAATGGGGGCAAGAGGTGCCATAGAAATTATTTATGGAAAAGTGAAAACAAGCCAAATTGAAATTGATGAATATCAACAAGAGTATGAGAAGAAATTTTCTACTCCCTTTCACGCCGGCGCGCGCGGGTTCATTGATGACATTATCGAACCACAGTTTACGCGCCAAAGAATATGCCGAGGACTGAAACTCTTAAACCATAAGAAACTGAAAAATCCATGGCGTAAACACGGCAATATCCCACTGTAGGAGAAACCTATGCTCGTTATTTAGATCTTAGAGCTGGCTTGCTTGATGCCGTAACAAAAATTTTTGTATTTTACCAGTCGATGTTTTTGGTAATGAGCATACTACTATGGTTTTAGGGACTTTAAAATGTGCCATCTGCTGTCGGCAGTAGGTGATAACTTCTTCCGCAGAGAGAGTGATACCATCTTTCAAGGTGATAAAAGCGCAGGGTGATTCACCCCAATGTTCATCTGGCTTGGCTACGACTGCTGCTTCGAGTATATTTGGATGACGATATAAAACCTCTTCGATTTCCAAGCTAGATATATTTTCACCACCTGAAATAATAATATCTTTTGATCTATCTTTAATTTCAATATAGCTGTCGGGGTGCCGTACAGCAAGGTCTCCTGTTCGTAACCACCCATCTTTAAATGCATTTTCTGTGGCTTCTTGATTCTTCAAGTAGCCTTTCATCACCGTATTTCCTCTTATCATGACCTCGCCGATTGTTTTAGCGTCCCAAGGAACATCTTTCATTGTATTAGGGTCCTTAACGGAACTATCCTCTAATGTGCCATAGTGGACACCTTGCCTAGCAATCAACGAAGCGCGTTCTAGATCTTTCAAATTTCCCCATTCTTCTTTTAGCAAACAAACTGTTGCGGGCCCATATGTTTCTGTAAGACCATACAAGTGTGTGACAATAAAACCCTGTTGCTCCATTTTTTCAATGACGATAGACGGTGGCGCTGCACCTCCGGTCGCGATTTGCACTTGGTGTGAGCATGAAATTTTCTCATTTTCAGGTGCATTAATGAGCATGTTAAGAATAATAGGAGCTCCACACATATGTGTTACATGTTTATCAGAAATTAGTTTGAAGATATTGGCAGGGTCTATTTTTCGTAAGCAGATATGAGTACCTTGGGCTGCTGTGACCGCCCAAGTAAATGTCCAACCGTCACAATGGAACATCGGTAGGGTCCAAAGGTAGATAGATTTATTATCTAAGCCAAAGGCGTGCATATTACCCAAGGAACTTAGGTAGGCACCTCTATGGTGATACACACATCCTTTGGGATTACCTGTTGTACCTGATGTATAAAGAAGGGACAAGGCTTGCCATTCGTCCTTTGGCTCATCAAACTCGTAATAATTAATGCCTTCGGTTAAAAATTCCTCGTATTCAATATCACCCAATTCGGTTTGATGTATATTAGAGGGATCACAAATACGAATTATAAGAATTTTTTTCTTCAGTTTTTCTAAAACTTCTTCGATTAGTGGAGCGTAAGTATCGTCAGCAAGCAGTACTTTCGATTCACCATGCTCAAGAATAAAAGATATTGTTTCAGCATCCAAGCGGGTGTTCAACGAATTCAGTACACCGCCCATCAACGGAACACCATTATGTGCTTCTAACATTTCTGGAATATTTCCTGCCAAGATCGCGATACAAGTTCCCGGCTTTAATCCTCTGTTATGAAGTGCCGTAGCCAGCATAGTTGACCGGCGGTAAAAATCTTTATATGTATATTGTCTATTTCCGTCGATAATTGCTATTTTTTCGGGGACTACTTGAGCAGCTCGTTTAAGAAAGCTGATTGGCGATAGCGGTACATAGTTAGCTGAATTTGTTGGTAAGTTTTTCTCAAAAATTGACATCTGCAAAAACCTCATCGTGGGGGTGAGTAAAAGACACCGATAAGTAACTTAGATTCAGTGAAAACGGTAGTTATGCATTCAGGCCAAGATTATCCAGAAAATACGAAACCATGTATAGTTGAAATTAGATAATTTACGGTTTTTTGGAGTCTGGCAAAATATTTTTTAAAAAGAATAAAGCAAGTTATGACACCTAACAAAGCACAGAATTCAGTTGGGATGCTTTGCAAATAGACAGAATTTAGAACGCTTTTCAAAAGCGTTCTTGTCAAATGGAACATGTAAAAGTAACATCGTAGTAAAATTTAGTTTTATGGCACGAGACTGGAGGAAACAAGACGATATGTTTACAGGCAGCATGGTCGCTTTAGTTACGCCAATGGATAATGGTGGGGCTATCGATTGGAAGAGATTGAATAGTCTAGTGGATCATCATATCCAAGAAGGCACCGACGCGATTGTTTCTGTAGGGACAACAGGAGAGTCAGCGACACTTAGTCATGATGAGCATATAGAGGTCATTGCACGTACTGTCGATCATGTATCGGGGAGAGTGCCAGTTATTGGAGGTACGGGATCTAACTCGACAGAAGAAACAATATTCCTTACTAAAAAAGCAGCGGAAGTAGGAGTTAATGGCTGCCTTATTGTTGTTCCATATTATAATAAACCGCCACAGGAAGGCCTGTATCAGCATTTTCGAATGATTGCAGAATCAGTGATGATTCCTCAAATACTATATAACGTTCCCGGTCGCACCGGAGTCGATCTAAAAAATGAAACAGCCTTACGGTTAGCCGAAATTGATAACATTGTTGGTATCAAAGATGCAACCAATGATTTAGAAAGAGGAGCAGACTTAATTCAACGATCTCAACCTGATTTTTTTGTATACTCCGGGGAGGATGGAACATCTTGTCAGCTTATGCTTGCTGGGGCAAAAGGCACGATATCTGTCACGGCAAACGTTGCTCCAAATCTGATGCATAAGATGTGTTCAGCCGCTGTTAATGGTGATCATGCAACCGCCTTAAAATTTAATGAGAAACTGAGTGACTTACACTCTGCGTTGTTTTTACAATCAAATCCCATTCCTGCAAAATGGGCAGTAGCTGAACAAGGACATATAATGAACGACATTCGTTTACCGTTAGTCCCATTGAATTCTATTTATTTCGATGAAGTAAGAAACGCTATGAGTAAAGCCGATGTTGTCTAGACTATTAATCAACTCCAACTAAAACTTAAATCAGCATGAAACGTTTAGAACCTCTATATTCAGGAAAAGCAAAAACCCTTTTTGAAACCGATGATCCGGAGCATCTTATTATGGAATTTCGAGATGATACCTCAGCGTTTGACGGTGAAATCATTGAGCAATTTGACAGAAAAGGCGCAGTAAATAATCGATTTAATGCATTTATTTTAGAAAAGCTTGAAAAAAATGGAGTAGCTACTCATTTTGAGTCTCTGCTAAGTAATACGGAATCTTTAGTAAGAAACTTAGATATGATTCCTATTGAATGCGTAGTTCGTAACATAGCAACCGGTTCACTGTGTAAACGATATGGAATAGAGGATGGATTGGAGCTTATCCCTCCAACATTTGAATTCTTTTTAAAAGATGATGAAAGACATGATCCTTTAGTAAATGAATGTCATATTCTTAGCTTTGGATGGGCATCGGATAACGAGATCACCATAATGAAAGACATTAGTTTTAGAGTGAATACTATACTCTCTAAGGTTTTTCAGGATAACGGCATGATTTTAGTAGATTTTAAATTAGAATTCGGCCGGGCCAAAGAAAAGTTATTATTAGGCGATGAATTTACCCCCGATGGATGCCGTTTATGGGATGCTGATACCAGGCGAAAGCTTGATAAAGATCGTTTTCGACGAGGCCTGGGAGGCGTAGTTGAAGCATATGAAGAAGTCGCGTTGCGATTGGGCGTTGATTTGAGTGGTATAAGCGAAACAACTGGTTCAAGCTAAATCGCCTAATCAAGTGTTAATTTTTCTAGGCGATATTGCTGAGTCAAGATTTCGGCTAGATCAGCGCTTACGAATAATTCGTGAAATTATTCCAACTATCAAGGACATAGTGCCTTATTTCGTATACTTCTTACAATGTGATGAACGTATCCCAAAGAATATCGGTGATGCCCTTAGCAAACTACTTAATTCAGAGTTATTTGTTTTTCGACAAACAAATGGTTATGGGTGCCAAAATATTACTGTTATTCCACGGCTCGGCACAATTTCGCCTTGGTCGAGCAAAGCAACAGAGTTAATTAAGAAGTGTAATCTCATTGATTTAAATCGCATAGAGCGAGGTATACACTGGCAGATTGAGGGGTGTAGCGTTGAAGAAATAAAAAATATAACATCATTTCTGCATGATCCGCTTACGCAATCGATATTAGACGATCCTCGACAATTCTCTTCGATATTTCAGGTGCCAGAATCTAGACCATTAAGAACAGTATATTCTGGGAATAGCGGCAAAAATGCTCTGGTAAAAGCAAATCAAGAATTAGGACTGGCAATGTCCGATCGTGAAGTCGAATATTTTTTGCATGAATATAACCAATTAAAAAGAGGACCAACAGATGCTGAGTTAATGATGTTTGCACAAGTAAATTCAGAACATTGCAGGCACAAACAATTTAACGCTTCGTGGGTAATTGATGGACAAAGACAAGATCATTCTTTATTTGAAATGATTAAAGGCACGCATGCTAGGAATGGAAGCGGAACTCTTGTGGCATATGATGACAATGCGGCGGTATTGGAAGGTGGAAATAGTGCTTGGTTTTTGCCAAACGATCTGACCAGGGAATATCAATGCCATTATGAGCCGGCAGATATCGTTGCCAAAGTTGAAACACATAACCATCCAACCGGGATATCTCCTTTTCCAGGAGCTGCTACTGGATCCGGCGGAGAAATTAGAGATGAAGGCGCCACAGGTAGAGGAGGTATACCCAAGGCAGGAGTAACAGGATTTTCAGTATCTAACTTACATATTCCCGGGTTTCATAGGGCCTGGGAGATCCTGCCATCTAATCCGAAAAGATTGGCTACTCCGCTCGAGATCATGATAGACGCGCCGTTAGGTGCAGCATCATTCAATAATGAGTTTGGTCGGCCTAATATCGCTGGTTATTTTAGAACCTTAGAATTCATGATGGAAGAAGACTCAACAAGAAGACGTTGGGGTTACCACAAACCTATCATGCTCGCAGGTGGGCTGGGTAATATTCGTCGAAGACATGTAAAGAAATTGCCAATTCCAGAGGGTGGACTTTTGGTAGTGCTTGGTGGGCCAGGAATGTTAATCGGTTTAGGGGGAGGCGCCTCGTCTAGTCGTGATTCAGGTGATGGTAGTGAGTCTTTAGATTTTGCATCAGTGCAAAGAGGAAATCCAGAAATTCAAAGACGTTGTCAGGAAGTTCTTAATAGTTGCGTATTTATGGGTGAGAAAAATCCAATTTTGTCGATTCATGATGTCGGAGCAGGAGGGCTAAGCAATGCGTTACCGGAACTTGTAAGAGATTCAAAGCGCGGTGCCTATATAGATTTAGCTAATCTAGAAATTGCCGATGAAGCTATGTCACCAATGGAAATTTGGTGCAACGAAGCGCAGGAACGTTATGTTTTAGCAATTCGTGAGGATCGCGTTAATGACTTTTCGGACATTTGTGAAAGAGAGTCTTGCCCCTATCAAATAGTTGGAAGAGCTACAAAAAAGAATATTTTAGAGGTGAAAGATAGCCGGGCTCCTTCCAAGAGTTTAAATAACAAAAATTTCGAAGTTCCGGTACCCGTGAATATCGATATGAACTTTCTTTTCAAGGAAAATTCACAATTAGAAATTATCTGTAAAACTCAACCAAAACCAGGTAAGCGTGGTAGTTTGGAAAATATTGATTTAGTAGAAGCGTTGAATAGAGTTATCAAATTACCTGCAGTGAGTGATAAATCGTTTCTTATCAACATTGGTGATCGGAGTGTTGGAGGAAAAGTGGTGCGAGACCCAATGGTAGGTCCGTGGCAAGTTCCAGTAGCCGATGTTGGTGTTACTTCAAGTGATTTTTGGGGCATTTCAGGAGAAGCTATAGCAATCGGTGAAAAGGCGCCTATCGCATTGGTAAATCCATCCTCAAGTGGTCGGATGGCGGTTGCAGAATCAATAACCAACATTGCTGCGGCCTCAGTGAAAAATTTGAGTTCGGTAAAATTATCGGCGAATTGGATGGCGTGCACTGATCAGAGTGGTGAAAAAGCCAAACTTTACGAAACCGTCAAAGCAGTAGCTTTAGAATTATGCCCACAACTAGGAATTTCTATTCCTGTTGGAAAAGACTCACTATCAATGTCAAGTTACTGGAAAAATGACTCTATAAATTGGAAAGTTGTTTCACCAGTTACTTTAGCGGTTACAGCTTACGCTCCTATTACGAACATACAAAAAGTGTGGACCCCAACGCTGAAAAAACAAAGTGATACGTCACTTTTATTTGTAGATTTAGCGAAAGGAAAGCAAAGATTATCTGGATCTGCTCTAAGCCAAGTCTTTAATTTTATTGGGGACGAGACACCAGATGTCGAGTCATCTGAGTTACTGAGAAATTTTTTTTCGGCTACCCGTATATTACTTGAGGAACAGTCAGTTTTAGCTTATCACGATCGTTCGGATGGCGGGCTAATAATGACATTGTTGGAGATGGCTTTCGCCGGGAGAGTCGGGCTAAAAATTGATATTGGTGATGAAAACCCAAATACATACTTATTCAATGAAGAGTTGGGTTTTGTTCTGCAAGCTGCAAATAACAGATTACGTAATGTCAAAGCCACGCTTAAGCGGTATGGGTTAGAGGAATACTCTCATATATTAGGAGAAATTTCGACTGACAATAACGATATCCGCATCTATTCAGGTAAAAAACTTCTTTTTAAAGAAAGCAGGGCAATTTTACACAGAAAATGGTCTGAGACTTCCTGGGCTATTCAAAAATTGAGAGATGATCCTAGCTGCGCCGATGAAGAGTATGATCGTTTGTTGGATCTTGAGGATCCTGGCCTGCATTCAGATTCGTTGCCGTGCGAAGAAAATATAGATAAAAAGATTTTTGTATTAACGAATGAAAAACCAAAAATTGGAGTGCTTCGAGAGCAAGGCGTCAACGGGCATTTAGAAATGGCTTCAGCTTTTTTTACAGCCGGATTTTGTTCTTATGACGTAACTATGACGGATCTGTTGTCCGGCGCTCAAAAATTGGAAGATTTCGATGGGCTTGTAGCCTGTGGAGGATTTTCCTATGGAGATGTACTTGGAGCAGGGAACGGCTGGGCAAAGTCGATTCTCTACACACCAAAGTTACGAGATCAGTTTGAGAAATTTTTCCAAAAGAAAGATACGTTTACCTTTGGGGTTTGTAATGGGTGCCAAATGCTCTCTGAGTTGCGTGATCTTATACCGGGATCCGAACATTGGCCATACTTTATTAGAAATACATCTGAACAATTTGAATCTCGTTTAGTAATGGTAGAGATAGTTCAGAGCCAATCAATATTTTTTAAAGGCCTCCAAGGAATGCGGTTACCTATAGTTATAGCTCATGGTGAGGGTAAGACTAAATATAGTCACGAGGATATCGACTGTTTGCTTAAAGATAGAAAAATTAGCCTTCGTTATATTGATAACTATGGTACCCCAACGGAGATTTACCCGCTAAATCCAAATGGTTCAGAAGGTGGTTACACTGCTTTTTGTAGTAGTGATGGTAGAGTAACTATAATGATGCCGCACCCCGAAAGAGTGGTTCGATCAATTACTTGTTCCTGGATTCCTGATAATTGGGGTCAGTTTTCTCCCTGGTTAAAAATTTTTCAAAACGCGCGAGATTTCTGTTCTTAAACGGTTACATAGAAGTGTAGTTGGGCCCACCACCGCCTTCGGGAGTTACCCAGCTAATATTTTCGCTGGGATCTTTGATATCACATGTTTTACAGTGTATACAATTTTGAGAATTTATCTGTAATTTTGGGTTGCTTGAATCACCAACTATTTCATAAACGCCGGCAGGACAATATCTTTGGGCAGGTTCGTCCCATTTGGGTAAGTTCCGAGTTATAGGGATATTTTCGTCGTGTAGTCTAAGATGTACTGGTTGATCATCTTCATGATTAGTATTCGTCAAAAATACTGAGGAATTTTTGTCGAAAGTTAGAATTCCGTCCGGCTTGTCATATTCAATACTTTGGCTTCGACTTGCAGATTGTAATGCTGCATGGTCACTTGTTTCATCTTTCAAGGTAAATGGCAAATGTCCGTTAAACCAGTTTTGTTCAACAAAATTAAACGCCCCACCAAGAATAGGTCCAAATTTATGAAGTGCAGGCCCAAAATTGCGTGCACACTTAAGTTCCCTATAAATCCAGGATTCTTTAAACAAAATATCAAACTCAGAAAGAGTTTTTCCACCTCCATCTTTAGACTCTAGCGTTGCGAAGAGGGTTTTCCCAGCAATAATTCCAGATTGCATTGCTGTGTGTGTACCTTTAATTTTGGCAAAATTTAATGTTCCCGCATCACATCCGATCAGTAATGCTCCTGGCATCGACATCTTTGGAAGCGAGTTGTAGCCACCCTTTGTTATCGACCTAGCTCCATAGCCTATACGTCGACCACCTTCAAGCATCATTTTTATAGATGGATGCGTTTTATATCGCTGTAATTCGTCAAATGGACTTAAAAATGGATTTCTATAATTCAGATCAACTATTATTCCTAGGGCGACCAAATTATGATCAAAGTGATACAAAAATGAACCTCCCGTAGATTTACTTTCTGAAAGTGGCCAACCTGTTCCATGAACGACTAAACCCGATAAATGTTTTTCTGGGTCAATTTCCCACAGTTCTTTCAAGCCTAAACCATAGTGTTGGGGAGTAGAAAATTGATCAAGCGCATAATGTTTGATTAAGTATTTTCCTAAATGACCTCTAGATCCTTCTGCAAATACAGTGTATTTCGCATGGAGTTCTATGCCGGGCTCGAAGCTAACTTTTTTAGAACCATCTTTCTTTACCCCCATATCATTCGTAGCTACACCAATGACCTCATTCCTATCATTTATTAAAACCTCACTGGCTGCGAATCCAGGATAAATTTCTGCCCCTAATTCCTCAGCCCGACTGCCTAACCACTTTACAAGTCTACCCAAGCTCCCGATATAGTTCCCATCGTTATGCATTGTTTTTGGCGCTAAGGACAGGGGCCATTTAAGATTGTTATTTTTTCCGTAAAAATAAATTTCATCT
>CAYFJI010000036.1:0-18561 GCA_964343365.1 uncultured Acidiferrobacteraceae bacterium | reverse complement strand
AATCTAGTAGATGCTGCAGCTCCAGAAGCTCGTATTGTATGCTATGGCAATCTGGATCCAAAAAACGTTAGCTTCACAGCGTTAGCCGCCCTAACAAAACGAATTAGCATTAAATTTTATAGCTTGTATGATGTTACGCGACGACCGACTCTCCTAAAAAAAGCTCATCAATATGTGTACGAAAGACTATCGAACGGTATTTTTGTTCCAGTAATCGATAGTATTTTTCAAGGATTAGAAAAATCTGTTGATGCTCACAAGAAAATGGAAAGTAATCAACAGTTTGGCAAGATAGTTGTAGAAGTGTGAGATAGACTTAATCGGGTACCATCAAAACTTATCGAATATTTCCACCCATTTCTTATCTTTAAAAGAGGTTACGATGATTAGACTAACCGTTTTGTACAAGCTCAAACCAGAGGTCAATGAAAGCGAATTTTTAAAATGGCGAATGACTGAACATCAGGTTTCTAATAGCAATATGTTTGGTGTCATTGACACAACCTTTACGAAGATCAATTCTGCTTGGCCTGTGAATCAAGATTCTCCATACCGTTTTATGACAACTATCGATTGGGCAGATATGGAAAGTTTTGAAAAAGGCTTTTATGAACCTGAGATACAAAAAAAACTTGAAGAAAATCTTAAACTATTAACTGATCCTCAATTCCTAATAGGCGAAGTTCTCATCCCAAAAGCATAGCAAGATGAGGACAAATAGATAAGAGCGCGCCTCATGGATAGGCCGAACCAGCTAAATAGCAGATCTATGCGATATCTAACATCTTCAATTAGAATTCGAAAGACCCCGTTCTCAAAAAAAGTAGAGGCTAGCGGAGCAAAGGCCTATACAGTGTATAATCATATGCTCCTTCCCTCCTACTTCAATTCAATAGAAGAAGACTACTCGCATCTTAAAAAGGCGGTCCAATTATGGGATGTTTCATGTCAGCGTCAGGTTGAAATTAAAGGCCGTGATGCACTTCATTTACTACAACTCACAACACCTCGTGATCTATCCAGAATGGATAAAGATCAATGTTGCTATATACCTATCGTTGATGACTCTGGCTATATATTAAATGACCCGATTGTGATTAAACTGCATGATGAACGATACTGGGTTTCTCTCGCCGATAGCGATATGCTTTATTATTTTAAAGGTTTAGCATCGGGATTTAGTTTAGATGTAAACTTATTTGAGCCCGACGTTTATCCTCTTGCAATCCAAGGACCGAAATCAAAAGATCTAATTGAAAAGGTGTTTGGTGCGAATATCGCAAACACAAAATTCTTTAGGTATAAAATAATTGAGTTTAATGAGCGGCGTATGATAATTTGTAAAACTGGTTGGTCACATCAAAGCGGTTTTGAGATTTATTTAGATGGCGCCGGTAATGGAGAATCGTTATGGGATACACTTTTCGACGCTGGTAGAGATCTTGATATCCGAGCTGGTTGCCCCAATCTAATCGAACGAATAGAGGCTGGCCTACTGTCCTATGGCACAGATATAAATGCAACCCATACTCCATTTGAGGCTGGTCTTGGATGGTGTTGTGATCTTGACTATAATAAACAATGTCTCGGTGTAAACGCATTGAGATTAAAACAATATCCGGATCGCCAAATTAGGCCGGTGGCAATCGATGGTCCACAAATTCCTGGAACCGATGCTTATCTATCACTAGAAGATAGCGACGGCAACCATGCTGGGGTAATATCTTCAGTCACTTGGTCACCAGATTTCCAAATCAACGTAGCTATTGGCATGATCAATAAAAGCCACTGGAATGCTGGAACCCAACTAAAATTAGCAATAAAAGACAAACTATATAGTTCCACGGTGCAAGAGCAATTCTGGCTTTAATCAATACTTTCTTTTTCGATCATATGAATTCACGAAAAATAAGATCCCGTAGGAGTTTTATCTTTTGCCCTGGAAACCGAGTAGAGCTATTTCAAAAGGCATGCCATTCAGGAGCAGATATCGTTTGCGTGGAGCTAGAAGATGCGATTCCACTCCAAGAAAAAAATATCGCTAGAGAAAATGGTCTATCCCTGTTTAAAAATCAATTGATGAGTGATGAAATCGAATATGTTATTCGAATTAATAGCCTTCAATCTAAGGAAGGTCTATTTGACATACAGGCCATCCTGGACACCACAAATCCTCCGCCCACAATTATGGTTCCTAAAGTGAAAACACCTGACGAAATACGGCTATTGGATGATTTGTTATCTGAAAATAATAAAGATATACGACTTCATGTGATTATTGAAACAAATGAGGGACTTGAAAGAGCTTACGATATTGCTCAGGCTAGCGAAAGAATTGATGCTCTATTCTTTGGCGGCATAGACATGGCAGCAGAGCTACGGTGTCATAACTCTTGGGAGCCTTTAATTTATGCGCGTTCTCGAGTGGTTCATGCGGCGGCAAGTCAAGGGCTTGATGTTATTGATGTCCCATTTATGGATCTCACTGATGAAGATGGACTGAGAAAAGAAACGACGCTGGCAAAAACATTAGGCTATGTTGGAAAAGGAGCGATACATCCTAACCAAATTTCAACCATAAATGATATTTTTACGCCTTCTGATGCTGAAGTGGCTGAGGCTAAAAAGATAATAGAAGCTTATCAAGCTGTAAATGGTGGACTCACTGTGATAAATGGCAAACTCATCGAGAAGCCCGTTATACGAGAAATGCAACGCATTTTATCAGTATCAAATAGATTGAAGAACTAGCATAAATTTGTTGGCAAAAACAACTAGATATCTATTTAGGAAAAAATTTTTGTAGATTTGACTTTGGATTTTTTAATACATCAGGTTCAACCACTATTTTTGAGGCTGATAGCATACCAGCGGCTCTTATAACCCGTCCTATTTTAGGGCCAATTGATACTCCACATACTCCCTTGATTGCACCTTTTTTTAGGTAAAAATAAATTAATCCATCGGCAAGAGAATCGCCGCGACTAACGCATTCGTCATAATTACTCACAATTCCTGAAAGTTGAATATTCAATTCATATTGATCTGACCACATCCACGGAACGTCATCATATACTACATTCGCTCCGACAACATTCTTCCCTGAATTAATACCATGATTTTGCGCATGCCTAAACGACTCTAATCGAATGAAGGATTCATAAAGTGGATGCCAGAAGTTTGCTACGTCTCCTGCTGTATACACATCCGCAAGCGAGGTTTTTCCATATTCATCGGCTCTTATCCCATTTTCTTTTGCAATTACCTCACTGCTCAAAGCATCTAAACTCGGCTCTACACCAATCCCCCCGATTATCATATCGCATGACAATCGACTACCATTGCTTAATTCCAGCGAAAACGTAGAATTTTCGACTGATCCCGATACCACCTTTGTACCAAAACGGAGGTCCACACCCTTCTCTTTATGCTTTTGTCCAACAAGTAAAGAAATCTCAGTCGGAATAGACCGGCTCATCAGGCGATCGCTAGCTTCAATTACAGTGACACGTTTTCCAATTGTTGTCAGTGAAGCTGCTAACTCCAAACCGATAAATCCACCACCAATGATTGCAATGCTTGTACTCGCTTTGGCTTTTTTGGCAATTCTTTCGGCATCATCTCTATTTCTCAAATATAGAATTGCATCATCGGGTAGCCCGCAAATCGGAAGCCTGCGATTCTTGCTGCCAGTTGCAATAATTAACTTATCAAAAGCCAAAGAAATTCTATCCGAAAATTCGAGGCGGTGTGCGGCAAAGTCAATGTTTGTGACTTTAGAGCCTAAACACAACGCCACATTGTTTTGACTGTAAAAATTTGAAGGGAAAAATTCACACGAATCAAGAGTTTTTGTTCCAACGATATACTTTTTTGAAAGGGGTGGACGTTCGTATGGTAAATAACTTTCTTCTGATACCAAGCTCACAGGTGACTTGATGTCTATGCTGCGAATTCCCTTAACTGCATTGGCAGCCGCTTGACCACCGCCTAAAATAACAATGTTGGAAGGAGGCATTACACTGTCCAAAAAATTCTACTTATGAAAAGCATAGCTTAAAATTAAATAGTCTTTCAAAAATCTACCTACGTACATAATCTAGTCTCTTTGCCCCATATTTATTTCATTTGTGAATTTGGCAATGATGTGCTAAAAAACTCACATAACTTTGATAGTTTACCCAATATAGTGCAAAAATGACCAAAAAAATATTAATTTTATTATTTGGTGGGGTATGTTTTTTAATCTCCAACTCTGCGTATTCTCATCAACCTATACTAGCAATAGATGGTGTTCACACTTTCGCAACACCATTCGAGATTGAGAAACCGGAGATATCAAAAGCAATATACTCTCGCCTAATTGGTGCACCACATATTTTTCGCATCATAAGTAACAAAGAGTTTAATTTTTATGCGGGTTTAACTAAACCTAAATTAGATTCATGCGTTTCGGTCGGAAGAACATTTTCCCTTGATGTTCTTGACTCTAACTTTGAATTACTGGATACAGCAAAAGGGGATAACTTTGACTGGTGGCCATGGTTTGAAGAATTCGGGAGAAAATGGTACTGGGTAGGTCCTGAGCTGGGCCAAAACTTCAGGCACCTTAAAACCTATCCGGCAGGAACTTATTACATCCGCGTTCGAAACGAGAGCAATATTGGTAATTATGTACTAGCTGTTGGGGATGTTGAATCTTTTCCTATTGGAGTGATGGCGCGTATGTTACGTGATCTACCAAAGATTAATAGAATATTTTGGGATAATTCCGACTGTACCAGTTAAAATATACCTGTTAAGAACTGACAATGCTGAAAGTTCTAAAATTAAAAATTTGTGAGTGTTATTTATTTTATGAAAATTAGAGTGAACGATATTGATGTCAATTATGAGCTGCTCGGTCGAGTCGGCAACCCCGTTGTTTTATTTAGCCATTCTCTAGCAGCAAATTTCAATATGTGGGATTCCCAAATTGATTCTTTAATAAAAGATTTTCAAATACTACGGTATGACATAAGAGGCCACGGCAAAACGGACTCCTCAGAGGGCAGCTATACATTAAAACAACTTGCCAATGACCTGTTTGGTTTATTAGACAAATTGAAAATTAATTCCTGCCATTTTGTTGGATTATCACTAGGAGGAATGATTGGACAAACTGCAGCTCTTATGAATCCAAATCGATTTAATTCATTGTCATTATGTGATACTTCGAGTAAAACCCCGACAAGTGCTTTAGAAATGTGGGAAAAACGAATTACTAAAGTAAAAACTAAAGGTATGAAAGCTATCGCTAATGATACGCTTGATCGCTGGTTTTCCGCCGAATTCCAAAATTCACATATATCTACGGTTGCAGATATCAGAGATATGATTGAATCAACAAGCATTGACGGGTATAGCGGATGTTCTGCAGCAATAATGGAACTAAATCTACTTGATCAAATTTCTGAAATACAATTGCCTACTCTTTTAATTGTCGGGGAGCATGACCCAGGCACTCCTGTTGCGGGACATAAGCTTATTAAAAATAAAATTGCTAATGCGCGATTGTTCATCGTAAAGGATGCCCTTCACTTGTCTAATATTGAAGGAGCACAGGCTTTTAATGATCAATTAGTTCAGTTTCTCTCCGAGATTGGCGAATAGTTTGAAATTGATTGCATAGCTATTAATCCTTAGGATTCTATTGATTTTTCTATCTTCTCTGAAATAAGATCGATATTCGCGAATGGGTTAGCAGCTACGGCCCTAAACCATTTTTCACCCTGTATTGTGCAAGTTGAAATTATACCGTTAGACAACTGCCTACTAACCTCATGAATATCTTTTCTTTTTGGTCGAAATACCACAATACCAGTTTTTGGTAAGGTTAAAACCTCAACAGCTTCCGAAGAAATTAGTCTTTTTGCTAATAATTCCGCAAGACTCATCAGGTGATCTATTAGCTCGTTAAAACCAGCTTTACCAAACAAAATTAGAGTTCCGAGCAAAACCGTCGCTGCCGCCCCTCTTGAACCTTGAATGCCTACATTGGTATCCATAAAATAACCAGCATTGAAACCAATATTATTGTTAGCACTACCGATATCACGAAACATCACCAAGGCTGAATCTTTTGGTTGCATTAATAATTTGTGTCCTGATATTGCTATCGAATCCCCTCTTTCTATACCTTTTAATTTATGAGCATGATTATCACTTAATTTGAGAGGCCCGCCCCATGCTGCATCAATATGCGTCCATTTGGCCTGCCCTGCCAAATCAAGAGGGTCAATCTCACCTGTAGATGTCGTTCCGCAATTCAAAACCAGACAAGCATCAGATATTTCACCCAGCTGAAATCTTTCTAGTTCACCCGTTTTTTTTGTAGGTAATTCATGGTATGGTATTCTCAGAATGTTCGCCGCTTTTTTTATACTTATATGTGAAGCTTTAGACGCTACAATTCTTTTTATATTTTTGGATTCGCGTGCTGTCCATAAAGCCGTCAAATTAGCTACTGTTGAGCCAGAGCACATATGTCCGCCCTCCATTCCAAACAGTGGGCACAGCCAATCAAACAGTGTTTTCTCCGCTACTCTAGCGAAAGGTGAAGTTTGGGAGTGCAGTAGATTTTGGTTAAGAAAAGAATTCCACATTGTGATCGCCCATGTAATGGTAGGCGTTGGAGGATCCATGTGTGCAAATGATTCAGGAGACCCTAACCTAGCTGATTTTCCTAAAATATGTGGCGCCAAAAACTCTAGAGCTTCATATTTATTCATTCCAGATTCTGGTAGTTCCGAAGGTAAGTCACGAATTTTGTTAGGAGTATTTGTTAAATAATCAATAGCTACTTCAAGAGAGGCATCTACCTCAAAATCAAAGTCAAATTGGCTTGGCATAAATACCCCCTCCATTAATATGTAAAATCACTAACCACCGACATGAATATTCAATAATGCAACACAGGAGCTTGATCCATACGGCTTTCTTTATCGGACAGAATTATAGTTCTTTAGCAAAATCTAAACCAATTGTATTAGATAAAGGTAGAATCTGAATCAGTCGAGAATCATCAGGTATTTTTTTTGGTTATACTAGAACTTAAAATGCTTCTTTTTCCTCCACGCTATCATAATACTCCTAATCTGTTTGGACAGAAATTTTGAATTGAAAACACTCTCATCATCAACTGTGCTTTTAATAAGAAACGTCACCGCTCATGATGGGATAGAGGTCTTACTTATTCAACGTCACTATTCGATGAGTTTTGGTGGGGCATACGCTTTCCCTGGCGGAGTGATTTCGGAAGAAGACTATTCTCCGTATTTTCATCATTTGTCACACTATTTCCGGGGACAAATCGCAATTGAAATCACAGAATTAAACAGATGTGTATTGCCTTACTTTATTGGTTGTATTAGGGAGTGTTTTGAGGAGACAGGAGTTCTTCTGGCAACTACCAATGATTCCACTACCTGTGACTATATTCAACACGTTGATAGGAAAAAATTAATCCAACACCAAAACAATCTAAACAAAAAACAAACTACGCTACTAACAATTTGTTCAAATGAAGCTATCATACCCGCGATAATGAAATTAACCTATATTGGTAATTGGGTCACTCCAAGAAGTGCAAAAAAAAGATACTCTACCCGGTTTTTTATCGCTCCAATGCCAGCTGGACAAAATATTAATGAACATAGTTCGGAAATCCTAGATAGCTTGTGGATAAAACCTGAATCAGCGCTGGATAAGTACTCGCGGGGTGATTTCCAAATGTACACTCCGACTGTTCAAAGCTTGCAAGCAATATCTGGCTACGAAACGGTAGAGAATCTAATAGATAGTAAATCTAACTTCCTTTCGGAAAATATCAAAACTTTCGGATAACAACACATGATCTTTTGCTTTAAAATTCAGTAAGCTATTATTTTTTTTGAAATGGAATTAAAGATTCAAGTAGCACAACATATATCCAAACGAGCTCGAAGGATAACGGCAAATAATCCTGGATTTTTTACTGGGCCAGGTACTAATACCTATCTTTTGGGGAGCAAGAAAGTAATCGTTGTTGATCCGGGCCCCGCAATTGAAGATCATTACAATACAATCATCAACGCCACGAAAAAAATTGAAGCCATAATCGTTACTCATACTCACCTAGATCATTCGCCAGCAGCGAAATTGTTAGGTGACCGGCTTGGAGTTCCGATCTACGGGCTCAAGTCCAACCAACCTTATCAAGATAGATCGTTCAACCCAACTAGCTCTCTTCACGATGGACAAATTTTTGAAACATCTGAATGTACCCTTAGGGTGATTCATACCCCAGGACATGCCGAAAACCATATTTGCTTGTTACTTATTGAAGAAAATTTATTACTTTCGGGTGATCACATTATGCAAGGATCAACGGTTGTAATTAGACCTCCTGATGGGAACATGCGCCACTATTTAAGCTCACTAAAAAAATTAAAGCACTTTGAAATTTCAAATATTGCTCCTGGGCATGGAAACATTATCAATACTCCAAAAGAAACAATCGACTGGATAATAAGTCATCGTATAAATCGTGAAAATAAAATTCTTAATTGCTTAAAAACTCTTGGAGAAAGAGATCTAGACTCACTAACACCTTCGGTGTACGATGACATCGATCTTTCTTTACACCGTTTTGCAAAATGGTCACTTGAAGCGCACCTAATTAAGTTGGTCGAAGATAAAGTTGTAGCAATAAACCAGAATAAATATTACATACCATGATTTCTAGAATATGGAATGGGTGAGGTAACTTATCAACTCCTACTAACAATCATCATTTCCTTCTTTTGATCAATCTAGTTAATGAAAAACTGGCGGTGGGGGAGAGATTCGAACTCTCGAAGGGCGTAAACCCTTGCTGGTTTTCAAGACCAGTGCATTCAACCACTCTGCCACCCCACCTCTGTAATGCTATAAAATGTGTTAGTGTAGTAACGCCGTAAGGATTCTGTCATTGGTTTAAAAAATTCAAAGATGTTCAGAGGGCGCAAGAGTGCTTGCTGAAATAGCGTACCATTTTTTCTACTTGATTAATGATAGCATTACTCTATTTTATCTATTCCTCCCATATATTGCCTAAGAACAAAAGGCACATTAACTGATCCATCTTCGTTTTGATTATTCTCCATTATTGCAACTAATGCTCGGCCCACTGCAACCCCAGAGCCATTCAGTGTGTGAACAAATTCAGTTTTTCCCGTATTTGGATTTCGCCACCGAGTACGCATTCGCCTCGCCTGAAAATCTTGAAAATTACTGCAAGATGAAATCTCTCTATATGCTTTCTGGCCAGGAAGCCATACCTCTAGATCATAAGTCTTAGACGAAGCAAAACCAAGATCCCCGGTGCAAAGTATAACCTTCCTATAAGGTAATTCTAATTTTTGCAAAACCCTTTCAGCATGGATAGTCAATGCCTCAAGCATTTCCCATGATTCAAAAGGTCGAGCAATGTGTACCAACTCAACTTTTTCAAATTGATGCTGCCGAATCATACCTCTTGTATCTTTACCGTAAGATCCAGCTTCTCGACGGAAGCATGGAGTATGACAGACACGTTTTATTGGAAACATATCATCTGAAATTATTTGCTCGCGATAAAGGTTAGTTACAGGAACCTCCGCAGTTGGTATTAAGAAATATCGAGGGTCTGTATCAGTGCAAAATTGGTCATCTAGAAATTTTGGCAATTGTCCTGTCCCAAATAATGCATCGGCATTAACCAGAAATGGTACATAGGCTTCAAGATATGCATGCTCTCTGGTATGAAGATCCAGCATGAATTGAATAAGAGCTCGGTGTAATCCTGCTAATGGTCCTGATAATGTTACAAATCGAGATCCGCTTATTACCGATGCTCTGTCAAAATCCATCATATTTAATTTTGCGCCTAACTCAACATGGTCAACTGGTCGGAAGTCAAATTGCCGGGGATCACCCCATTTATCAATTTCCTCGTTGTCCTGGTCACTTTTCCCTATCGGTACTGAATCATGGGGGATATTGGGGATACTCTCCAAAATACTAGTTAATTGATCCTGCACTGACGCTAAATGTTCCTGGATTTTCCCCAACTCAACGCCCAATTGTTTCATAGAGTCAAGTAACTCTTCCGATTCGTTACCTTGTTTTTTCTGAATGCCAATTTCCTTTGAAACACGATTACGTTCACTTTGCAGGTCTTGCTGTTGGATTTGTAGCTCTTTGCGTTCCTTTTCCAATACCAACATTCGTTTTTTATCAACTATGTAATTCCGGCGGAGCAATTGCTCTGCCACAGTTTCAATATTCTGCCGAAATTTTTGTGGGTCTAGCATTGCTTATTACCATGTATTGTATATATTCATATCGCCCGGCCAATAGTTGCACCAAAAAAAGCGGCTGTTATGCAACCAATTAAGGTGATTAAAGCATATATTAGGGCGCGACCTAGTAAACCGGATGTGAGCATGTTCACCACTTCTAGGGAAAAAGCAGAATACGTTGTAAAGCCACCTAGCAACCCAACCATGATTCCATTTTGTAGTAGTTCACCGCCAGGAAACTTGTTCTGAAAAAATATAAATACTAAGCCAATTATAAATGAACCAATTAAATTGACAGACAAGGTGCTCAAATACCCAGCAAAGTTCATGGAGCTAAAAAATACACCTATCCACCATCGCAGGATAGCTCCCGTTGCACCTCCCAATCCTACTGCAAACACTGTGATCATCAGTAATCTTCTTTTACCACATCTATGCCGACGGGAGCCTCAAATTTATAAATATTGCTTGGAATCGGTACGTTCTCTTCGACATGATTTAACACAATCCGAGTAATATGCTCCAGCTTATCAAGGAGTTGTATTTGACGTAATGTATTTTCTTGAAACCCTAACTGGATTTCAGAAAAATTAGAATCGCTATTTTTTGGGCTTAAGACTACCCAAAATACTGATCCTTGTGTTCCAATATTGTTAATACTATATTGGGCCTCTAAATTACCGTTTCCAGCTAAAAGTATAGCTGGAGTCCCTACAAGAGCAGTCTTTTGTTTTCGTACCGTAACCTGCTCCAGATCAATATCATGAATCCACACCTGCTCTCCATCCGCAATAATTTGCTGTGGAAAAGGAAAACTATAATTCCATCGAAACTTATTCGGACGCGATATCCATAAACGGCCGCTACTTTCCTTCAAAGGAACCAGATTTTGGTCTAACACTACTTGTGTAAAATCTGCGCGGAATGTTTTTAGATCATAAAAAAACCTATCAAGTTGAAGATTTTCAGATGATCCAATTGCATTTGCTACATAGAATGCTAGCAACCAAGTGATGATTAGGCGCGTCTGGTTCTTGATGCTTAAATTTCTCATCTTGGTTCGCTAGGAGGCACCAAAACCTCTCGTTTTCCATTCTCATTCCCACTGACTACTCCAGCAGCTTCCATTGCCTCAACCATTCGAGCAGCTCGGTTGTATCCGACCCTCAATTGACGCTGCACGGAGGAAATTGAAGCGCGCCTTGTCTCAGCTACAAAAGAAACAGCTTGATCATACAATGGATCCTCTTCTCCATTGCCTCCACTAAAATCACTGCTGGAATCATCAGGGTTGCTATTTGAATCTAAAATGCCTTCTAAGTATTCCGGTGCGCCGCTATTACGTAACTGTTCGGTAACCTTATGAACCTCCTGATCTGAAACCAGTGATCCATGCACCCTAACCGGGAATCCGGTACCGGGCGGCAGAAACAGCATGTCGCCATGGCCTAATAATTGCTCAGCGCCCATTTGGTCTAAAACTGTTCTAGAATCCGCTCGAGAACTCACTTGAAATGCAATTCGGGTCGGTATGTTCGCCTTGATTAATCCAGTTACAACATCAACTGAAGGTCTTTGAGTAGCTACAACTAAATGAATTCCAGCTGCTCTAGCTCTTTGAGCAATTCTTGTTATTAGCTCTTCTACTTTTTTTCCTACAACCATGAACAAATCCGCAAGCTCATCTATAATTACTACTATGTAGGGCATTTTTGATAAATTAGCACTCTCATTGTTTGGCTCTTCATTTTCACCCTCCGGCCGAAGAGGGTCAATGAGTGGCTGGCCGATATTTTCGGCAGCTAATACTTTCCGGTTGTAGCCAATAATATTGCGCACTCCAAGAGCAGACATAAGACGAAAACGCCGATCCATCTCATTCATACACCATCGCAATGCATTGCCCGCCTTCTGCATATCTGTTACAACTGGGGTAAGTAAATGAGGTATACCATCATAAGTAGATAACTCAAGCATCTTCGGATCTATCAAGATTAGTCTCACGTCTTCCGGGGTGGATTTATATACGATACTTAATATTAAAGCATTTATACAAACTGATTTTCCTGCGCCAGTAGTCCCCGCGATTAAAACATGGGGCATTTTAGCTAGATCTGAGATGACGGTTTGCCCTGCAATGTCCTTACCTAACACCAAGCTTAAGGGACTTTTGCTGGATTCATAAATTTCAGAGGCCAACCCTTCAAGTAAATGAACAGTCTCACGTTCTTCGTTTGGAATTTCTAACCCAATAAAAGTTTTGCCTGGAATATTTTCCACAACCCGGACGCTTACTACGGATAACGCCCGCGCTAAATCACGAGAAAGCCCTACTATCTGGCTTGCTTTTACGCCAGGCGCAGGATCTATTTCGAATCGGGTAATAACTGGGCCTGGTTGCACTGATTCTACTCGGACCTGAATATTAAAATCCAATAATTTCTTTTCTACTAAGCGAGACATCCTTTCTAAGGTCTCTTTACTATAACCCCCTGATTGTTGCTTTGGTGAATCTAATAACCCTAGTGGAGGTAATGCCCCTTTTGGCACAGCATCTTCCTCAAAAATAGGAATTGGTGTTTGCTTTTCCCTATAAATACGAGCTCCAGCTTTAGGTGGAGATAACTTTGGCTCTATTCTTACTGATGTTTTTCCATCCAATCCTATTTTTGTTCTAGCTGGTACCTTTTCCCGCTTTTTCGGATTTGAAAAACCCTGTCTCTGTTCAATCAGAGACTTAAAATATTCCAACAGCCAATCAAAAATTTTACAGGTCCATTTCCCAGTCCAATCCATAATAACAAACCAAGAAACATCAAGAGCCCATGAAATAGCCGCCACAAACATTACCAACAAAATTACAGTTGCTCCGACAATTCCAAATACCATCAATAACCACATACCACTAAGACTACCAACCCATCCCCCGGCTTCAAATGTCAGGATAGACACCTGCCTCGGAAAGTGAATATGTTCTAATCCGCAGGCGGCAAACAAAGCGAGAAACAAACCAATCGCATGAGCTGCTTTTACATATTTCGCTGGTCTTTCCTTTTGGTGCTTGAATGTTCTCCAACTTAGAAGAGCAAAAATAACTGGAAACAGAAAAGCCGTATACCCAAAAGCATGAAGAAATAAATCAGAAAACCATGCTCCAAAACTGCCTCCCATGTTTTGTACTGATCCTCCGTTGCCGGTAAACGTAAAGCTTGGATCATGGTCAGAATGAGTGACAAGACTAATCAAAAGGTATAATGTCAGTGCTGCATAAGCGATTACTAGCACCTCCCGACCCAAACGAGCAAGTCTTGGGGGTATGTTAGGGAGTGCTTTTATAGTTGTCGTGTGTCTTTTTGCTTGAGCCAAAGAGAGCCTTAGTCTGGGGAATCGGTCCTATTCGCTATCCCAATTATATCCGACCATCGGTTATTACTCACCGTTTTAGAAAAAAGTTTTAAGTCGGCCTAAAAACCGCGTAACATACGCCATTTATTTGGCACAAACATGTGATAAATGGCAATTTCTCGAAATCGTTACCCTACTATATGAACAAATGAAACACTCGAAACTCTTAATACTGGGCTCAGGCCCAGCAGGATATACTGCCGCTCTCTATTCAGCTCGAGCAAATTTAAATCCAGTACTAATATCTGGCATGCAGCAGGGAGGGCAGCTAACTATAACTACTGATGTCGATAACTGGCCTGGCGAACCTAACGGCATAGAAGGCCCAGAATTAATGGATCGAATGCAGAAACAAGTAGAACGCTTCAATACTGAGATTATATTCGATCAAATTCATACAGCAATATTGGATAAACAACCTTTCATCCTTACTGGAGATCGGGATCAATACTCGTGTGATGCATTAATAATTGCTACAGGCGCTTCTGCGCGCTATCTTGGCTTGGAATCTGAACAAATTTTCCTCGGAAAAGGAGTTTCTGCATGTGCAACTTGCGACGGATTTTTTTACCGAAACAAACCTGTAGCAGTCATTGGAGGGGGAAATACCGCTGCAGAAGAAGCACTTTACCTGTCAAAAATCTGTTCAAAAGTGACTCTGATTCATCGCCGAGATACTTTAAGATCAGAAGCAATTCTTCAAAATGCATTATTAGAAAAAACAAAAAGTGGTGGAAATATTGAAATACGTTGGAATCACATATTGAGCGAGGTTATTGGGGACGAAACTGGAGTTACTCAGATTAAAATCTCCAGTACAAACACCGACGACGCCACAAACCTTGATGTACACGGAGTTTTTATAGCAATTGGGCATGACCCAAATACCAAAATTTTTCTAGATCAACTTGAAATGAATGATGGGTACATAATGGTGAAAGGTGGCCATAATGGAAATTTTACAGCTACAAGCAGACCTGGAGTATTTGCTGCAGGCGATGTGATGGATCACGTATATCGACAAGCCGTAACTTCCGCAGGAACTGGCTGTATGGCTGCACTAGACGCCGAAAAGTTTCTTGCATCTATGTCTTAGCACAATTAAATGGTCTCTCGAAAATCTTCTTCAGGAAAGGCGGTCAGTGCAGAAGAAAGTAATTTATTTCGGCAAACAATTGATGAAACTTTCAATGAATTAGATTCAAATTTTATTAAAGATAAAATTTTTAGAGAATCAACTACTGATGACAATCCATCGAAGCCATGCACTACTGATAAAGGAATAATACGAGACGATGGCAATTTATTTTATAGGTCGGGAGTTAGAAAGCAAACTTTAAAAAACTTGAAAAGAGGTCGCCTTATAATCTGTGACGAAATAGATTTGCATGGTTATACAAAAAAAGAAGCAATTCGTCACTTACAAAGCTTTATTTATAAAGTTACAACAACTAAATCTGGTTGCGTGCGCGTGGTAACGGGTAAGGGTAAGAGCTCTCCAAATAACTATTCAGTAGTTCGAGAGGCTACGCTTGCTCAACTTCGAAATGAGCCTCGAGTTTTAGCATATAGCATTGCGATGCCCAAGCACGGTGGGGCAGGAGCGCTTTATGTTTTATTAAACTCTTAAATTTATTCGACTAGGGCTACAACAAAAGCTGCGATACCTTCCTCTCGGCCAATTACGCCTATAGCATCTGATGTTTTTGCTTTAATATGTACTTTACTATCAGGTATCATCAGATCCTTCGAAATATTTAATTTCATTTCAGGAAAGTAGCCTGAAAGTCTAGGACGTTGTGCGACTATTGTGCAATCGATATTTTGTATTTCTATATTGAGCTCGTTTAATTTAAAAAATACAGCAGATAAAAATTCACGGCTATCACGGTCTTGGTTTACATTATCAGTTTCGGGGAACAAAGTTCCTAAATCTCCGTAACCTATAGCGCCCAAAAGCGCATCACAAACCGCGTGAATTAAAACGTCAGCATCTGAATGACCCGATAGTCTTTGCGTCCATGGAATCCGAACCCCTCCAATTATTAAAGGGCTGCCAGATTCGAGTCTATGTATATCAAACCCGTTCCCTACTCTCATAATTTTTCCTATTACGTTCACGCAAAATAGCTTTCGCTAAGATTAAATCACCAGAAGTTGTGACCTTAATATTATCGCTATGTCCCACCACTAATTTTGGATTATACCCAGCCTTTTCCATAACTGAACTTTCGTCAGAGATATTAGTTATGTCAGACGCCTCAAATGCATTTCGCAAAATTTTATATGGGAATATTTGAGGAGTTTGTGCATGCCACATATTGTCGCGAGAAACCGTTTCTTTAACAAACGATCCCACCTCACTTTTCCTTTCTCTCTTTAGGGTATCAACTGCCCTAACTGCTAATATGGCTCCAATATCCTGTTCCCGACAAGCCAAAATTAACTTTTCAATATCTGATAATCGAACACATGGCCGAACCGCATCATGAATAAGCACATGATCATCATCATTAGCATAAGATGCCATGAATTGAAGACCCCGTTGTACTGTTTCGGCCCTACTACTCCCGCCGTGATAAGTTCCCAAAACTTTAGCTTTATTCGAAACTATTTCATGCCAATAACGATCTTGTTTCGAAATGCCTACAAAAACTCCTGACAAATATTTACAATCGACAAGAGTATCCAAGGAATGACAGATTAAAGGTTTTCCAAGTAGATCTATATACTGTTTTGGTATCACAGATCCTAGTCTAAATCCCATGCCAGCAGCCGGGACTAAACCCCAACACTTCAGTTCTTTCATACGCAATTTCCTACTTAACACACCCAAATAAAGGCTGATGGGGTATCTAACCTTCTAACTAACTTCAATATGACTGTTAGTAGGTTAAAATGCCCCCTATGCTCCGTCAACACGATTTCAATATAAACAAAAGTTGGTAAGTCCTTTTTCACCGCCCATCCCAGAAACTGATGCGCCATCAACCGAATGGTCAGGGTTGTATGGCTCTGGGCTAGCGCTCGCTCTTTCAAATGTTCTAAATGATACTACCTCATGTCTAATTTTAGTTGCTGAAGATAATCGTACACTTCGACAGCTACGAGACGAAATTCAATTCTACCTCACCAACAATACCCAACTACCGTTGATTATGTTACCTGATTGGGACTGCTTACCTTACGATCTCTTTTCACCACACCTTGATATTACCTCAGAACGCCTCCGAACTCTAAGCATGCTCCCCAAATTTGAACATGGACTCATAGGAGTTACTATTGAAACACTAATGCAGCGTTTACCTCCTTCGGATCATATTCTCAGTCGAATTTTTCTGTTGAAACAAGGTGACACGCTGAATCTTGATCACTTCAGGCAAAAATTACAACACTCGGGATACCATGCCGTATCCCAAGTCATGGAGCCCGGTGAATATGCAATTCGTGGTGGGGTTTTTGATATTTTTGCTATAGGTTTCAGGCATCCTTTCCGCCTTGACCTATTTGGATCTACCATAGAATCTATTTATCGTTTTGATACGGAAAGCCAGCGTTCGATTGAAGCCCTGGATTCTATTGACATTCTTCCCGCACACGAATTCCGAATCGATAAGGAAGGCATAAGCAGCTTTCGAGAAAATTTTCGTGCACAATTTGAAGGTGATCCCCAAGATCATTACATCTATAGAGAGGTTAGCAAAGGGAACCTTCCCTCTGGGTTGCAGTCTTTTTTTCCTCTTTTTTTTAAAAAATCGGCAACAATATTTGATTATATTTCGTCTGATGCAATATGGGTTCTAGACTCTAACGCAAGCCTTCAAGCTCGAAGTCTATGGGCGAAAATAATTGATCGTTTTCACATCGCAAAATTAAACTCTGAAAGGTACCCTTTGTCACCAGACCTTTTATATCTTCACCCAAACTCAATAAGTGACAAACTCAAATGCTATAGAAATATTGTTCTTAAACACAAAATTTCAAAAAAGAAATCTAATTTGTTCTCTAGTATGCTGCCACCAGAATTTACAACAACTGGCTCCACATCACCTTATTCCGAGCTTGTCAGCTACCTCCATAAATCTAAAAGTCGTACACTAATTACCAGCGATAGTCGGGGTCGATTACAGGCAATTGATGAGCTGCTAACACAAAATCGAATGTTTGCCCAATTTTATGATGACTGGCATCAGTGGATTAAGGATGATCAAGAACATATAGGCCTGATTGTTAGTCAATTAGAGCGAGGCCTTGTTCTACCCCAAGATCAGATAGAGATTATTGCCGAGAGTCAATTTCAAAGAAAAACCTTAGAACGCAGTAAATCTAGGAAAAAAGCCTCTACCGATCCAGAATCAATTATTCGCTCTCTGTCTGATCTAAATATCGGGGATCCAGTAGTTCATGAAGAGCAAGGAGTAGGCCGTTATCGTGGTTTACAAGTATTAAATATAGAAAATGATGACTCTGAATTTTTAGTATTAGAGTATCAAAATTCTGATCGTCTATACGTGCCAATACTGTCACTGGAGCTGGTAACACGATATATCGGAGGCGATCCAGAGTCGGCTCCTCTTCATAAGTTAGGCACGGATGTTTGGGATAAATCTAAAAAACGAGCGAAAAAAAAGATTCATGATGTCGCCGTTGAGCTTCTTGAAGCTAGCGCATTACGCGAATTTGGAAGAGGCTACAAATTTAAGATACCAAAATTTGAATATAGTAATTTTGTTGGAAATTTTCCATATAGAGAAACGCTCGACCAAACAAAAGTTGCGAAGGATATCATTGATGATCTTTCCTCAGATATATTTAT